>CAYUNU010000236.1:0-6195 GCA_964446195.1 uncultured Porphyromonadaceae bacterium
AGCTCAAATTATCCATAAATGGGGAAGGACTTTTCCCGGAGTTAAAAAGCATCATAATCTTAGTCATAAAAATGCCAAGTTGTCCAACTAAGCCAGGATCACCACCAGTACCGGATATGATAGCTCCCTTGATGCAAACTTCAGGATCAAGAATGTATTTTCTAACAATAAAGGAACCCATGCTATGTCCTAATACAAAAAGTGGTTTGTTTTTATGAATCTGATGAATGTGATCACTAATGATTTTGAAGTCGGAGACAAGCTTATCCCAACCATTTTTAGGGGCTATGTATCCTACATTCTCAAGGGCGCCTGCGGTTTTACCATGACCGCGATGATCGTTAGCATAAACAGCATAATTATTTTTGCATAAAAAATTAGCCAAGTCTTGGTAACGACCTGCCTGCTCGGCCATTCCATGAGCAATTTGAACTATAGCCGTGATTTTTGTTTTGTCGTCTGGCAACCATTCATATACATGAATATCAGTATTGTCTGACGTTTTGAATTTGAATTCATTTGAAGTCATAATATGCTTGTCTTAGGTGTTCTCAATGTAAGCTTTATTGCTTTCTAATCATAATCGCTGCTCCAGAATTTTCTTCTAGTTCTAAGGACACAACAGAGCTTTTGTCGACTTCTTGAATTCTGATATTCACTTGGTCTATTTTCAAATCATTTTCATCCTGACAATAAATAACAGCCTTATAATCAATGTTTTTATCAAGGAAATCCAGTGGTCGTTGAGCTGAGTTTTTCATTTGTTTAGTACCCAAGAGGTAATAAATACAGACAAATGGATCAAAAATGTGCCTGACTTTGTTTATTTTGCACATTACCTTTATAGCTAAAATATATATTCCATGAAAAGATTACCTACATCCCGTCGATCCTTCATAAAAAAAACAGCGCTTGCCTCAACAGGTGTTATGCTGGCTCCAACGATTTTAACTTCCTGCTCCAAGTGGAAGGGGGCAAACGATAGAGTTAATATGGCACATATAGGAGTTGGCGGCAGAGGTCGCTCAACAACTACACACTATTTCCTTCCGGTGAAAGATTCGCGATCAATAGCCGTATGTGATCCATTCCCTGAACGTAGAAACAATTTTGCAAAAGTTATTGAGCAACACTACCTTAAGGAGTTTGATGAAAAGCTTGAATGCAAAGCATATCTTGAGTTTGAGGAGATTCTTGAGAGAGATGATATTGACGCTGTTCATATTTCTACAGGAGATTATTGGCACCTTCCAATTGCTATAAAGGCTGCCAGGGCTGGAAAGCATATATATTGTGAGAAACCATTGGGACTGAGCCTCGATAATATGTTATTACTCGAAAAAGAAATTAGCAGAAACAAACTCCATTTTCATTATGGAACGCAGCAGAGATCATTAAGCCATTGTCAGAAGGGTATCGATATGATCAGAAATGGGCGGCTGGGAGAAATATCTCATGTTGATATATGGGCTCCACAAGGAGATGGCTTGCCTGTTAATCCTGATGATAAAAATATGCCTGCAGGATTTGATTTAGATCGTTGGTGTGGACCTGCACCTCTGTCTGAATATTCATTTGCCCGCTGCCAGGCCAGTACAGGAATATGGTTTAACTACGATTATGCCATTGGTTTTATTGCCGGTTGGGGAGCTCATCCACTCGACATAGCTGTTTGGGGAGTTAAAGAGAAGCTCATTGGGGAAGCAATTCATAAAGGAAGAGGTAAAATGTTTCCTGATGGTATGCTATTCGACACGGTGGCAAGCTGGGATGTTGATATAAAGTATAAAAATGACTTCGGAATGCATTTTATGAGCACAGATTTAGCCACTGCTGTTGTTTCCAAATATCTTCCTGATCATGCCGGTGATGGCACTGCCTTCTTCGGTGAAAAAGGTTGGATTAGCATCAGCAGGGGACAAATAGCATCGGATATTCCGGAAATACATAAAGAATTAAATGTTGGCGTTGTTGGGGAAAACGGTAAGCATGGCGAGAATTTTATCAAAACACTAAAGGGAGAAATAGATGAAATAGCCCCTTTAGAAGATGCTATAATATCCGACAGTTTAAGCCATATGGGAAATATTACAATTCGTTCAGGCAAGGAAGTGAAATGGGATGCCAAAAAAAGAAAGTTTCCTGATGCTCCCGAACTGGAAAATCAATACTTTCACCGCGAACTCAGAAAACCTTATACGGTTTAATCGACCTTGGTTTCAGAAAAGATTTGTAATGAAGTATATTGTAGCGCTTGCCTTATTTTTTGCTATTGTAGTAACAGGGTATTCCCAAACATCTTCTTCACCCTATCAGGATTGGGAACACGAAGGATCATTCTTTATTAACTCTACCCCAAACGGAGCTGATTTAAAGGAGGATGCTTCCATCGTTGACTTTCCTTTACTAGTGCGATTAAACAAAGATTTTTTTGATTTTAGTCAGGCCTTGCCAAGTGGCGATGACATCAGGTTCTCAACATTATCGGGTAGAGCCTTATCTTACAATATTGAAGAATGGGATGCTATCAATGGCTCTGCCACTATATGGCTAAAAATTCCTCTGATTAAGGGAAATAATAATCAGGAGATAAGAATTTACTGGGGCAATAAAAATGCCATAAGTGAATCAAAAGGGACAGATGTTTTTAATAGTTCTAATGGATACCTCAGCGTTTTCCACCTTAATGATCCTACAAAAGATGAAGTTGGAACAGTTAAGGCTGCGGATAAAGGAACAGTTTCGGCAAAAGGGATTATTGGTAGGGCCAGAGAGTTTAAGGATGGGACACACATCTTCTGTGGTGATGAAATACTTGCCTATCCTTCAGGTTCTGAGGAAAGAACTACATCAGCCTGGATAAATGCAAATGAATCAGGATGGGCAGTTGACTGGGGCATGGAAGCAAGGTGTCAGGAGAATTCAATCAAGCTGGAAAAACCTCCCGTCATTAAAAATGAAGGCTATCTGTGTGATGTTTTTGGTAAATCAGTCTTGAACTATAATGAGTGGTACTATGCTTCGATCACTTATAAGGATGGAAATCTTATCGCTTATGTTAATGGCAAGGAGGATGGAAGGTCTGAAAGAACTTTTGTTACCCCGGATACATCCTACCTAAGAATAGGAAAGAGACATAATTCTCCTGATAATAACTGGGGGCGACAATGGTGGAACGGATTGATTGACGAAGTGAGAATATCCAACGTGGCAAGATCACCCGAATGGCTAAAGCTGGAGTTTGAAAATCAAAAGGAAATGCAAAGTCTGGTTGGAACAATAGTTAAGTCAGGGGATTATTTTACTGTTTCGGAAAGGGAATTGTTTGTAAATGAAGGTGAAGAAGTTACTATAAGTGGAGAAGCCCAGGGGGCTCAAAAGGTCTATTGGATATTGCAGCAAAACGGCACTGAGAAAATTCTCAAAGTGGATAAATTGTCCTGCACTATACCGACTGGCAGAATTTCGGGCGAAAAGCATCAGCTTCTTATTTTTAGAGGAATTTATCCTGATGAAATAAAAGAGATAAAAATTCCATTAACTATCTATGAAAATATTCCTGATCCTGATTTTGACCTTGTGGCACCAGTTAAATGGAATGGTCGTGATTCAATTGAAATCGGCGTAGTCATTAAAAATCTTGATCAGATGGTCGATGCTGGTTCAGCTGAACTTAACTATAGATGGGAGATATCCGGTATTGCTGTATTAAAGCAGACTCATCCAGATAAATTGGTTTTGACGAGGGCTCAGAATAGTGGACTATTGCTGGTGCACTTGTTAATTGATAATGGTGGTAGGCCCAGTCGTCGCACAATAGCAATAAAAGTTCGGGAGCCGGAACGTGATACCTGGATCAGCAGAGAACCCAGAGAGGTGGAGAAACCTGCTAACAATCAGTTTTATGCCAGAGAGGATGATAATTATGGTACTTTGTATTACAAGGGCAGGGCGAGAGAAAGAGCTGATTCTCTTGTTCTAAGGATCTTTGCGGATGGCAAAAAATACCTCGAACTGAAACAGAAGCCCGGGAAAAAGAAATCATATTTTTTTGAAGCCAAACTGGAAGCAGGCCTAATTGATTATACGGTGGAGTTATGGGCTCAAAAACCCAAGGAGGAAAAGCTTCTGGAAAGAGCTACCAATATTGCCTGTGGCGATGTGTTCATTATTGATGGTCAGTCCAATGCTGAGGCTTATGACTATGGGCGAGCAGTAAATCCATATAATAGTAATTGGCTTAGAAGCTTCGGTAGTAGCTCAGCCGATCCAGAAAATTCCTCCCTGGATCTCTGGGGAAGTGCCGTTTCCTTTGATAAGGACGATGCTACCTTGCAAATTGGCTATTGGGGCATAGAATTGGCCAAAAATATTATTATGAAACATAAAATGCCAGTGTGCATAATCAATGGTGCAGTTGGCGGTTCAAGAATAGATCAACATCAGAAAAATCATCTTCAAGCTGAGGATTTAAACACCATTTATGGTCGTCTGCTAAGGAGAGTTAATGCTGCCGGACTGAGCCATGGTATTAGAGGAGTGATATGGCATCAGGGAGAGAATGACCAGGCCGCTGCCGGTCCGGATGAAGGCTATGGATGGGAAACTTATGAGCAGTATTTTAATGATCTCACGGGCTCTTGGAAAGAGGATTTTCCAAATATTCAGCAATATTATATGTTTCAGATCTGGCCAGATGCCTGCAGTATGGGTAAGGATGGATCAGGCGACAAACTAAGGGATGTGCAGCGTAGAATTCCATTGAATTATTCAAACCTGAGTATTATGTCTACTCTGGGTATCAGACCGGGTGGGGGATGCCATTTTCCTCCTGAGGGATATGCTCAAATGGCAGATCTGCTTCTTCCACTTTTAGAAAGGGATCATTATGGCCTTAATTTTGACAAACCTATCACACCTCCTAATCTCTTAAAAGCATACTACACAGGACAAAGGAGGGATGAGATTGCAATAGTTTTTGATCAGCAAATGGACTGGCATAATAAGCTTATCAGTGAGTTCTACCTGGATGGTGATAATACAAGAGTAATATCTGGAGCTCTTTATGGTAACATGATAATTTTAAAGTTAGATGGAGGATCTGATGCAAGAAAAATTAACTATCTGGATGGAAAGAATTGGAGTGAGGATAACATATTGTACGGCATGAATGGTCTTGCTGCTCTAACATTTTTTGACGTAGAAATAAAAAGTCTGGATGGATCTTTACCCATGGAATCTGTGATGGGAAGATCTCCCCTGATCCAGCCATACTCCTACCTAAGTAAGGGTGATTTTTTGGGTGAAGTGGTTAATGAATCTCCTGATCCCCTTGTATCATACCGCTGGCCTGATCCCAAAGCTGAAGACGATCTGGAAGTATTCATTATTAAGCCACAGAAGGTTGATACTGAGTCACCATCTTCTTTTCAAGGGCTTAACTCTCTTACTGGTGACCATCCAAATGTCACGGTGAATGGTGAGGGGTCCATCAGGATAGATTTTGGACTTGAGATGCCTGCTTGGATAGAGTTTGATAGTCCTGATTATCCCGGTGGTGCTAAGATGAGTATTAGCGAATATAATCAACCCGGTATAAACAAGACCGGCGAACCTGTCAGGTATGGCAATACGTATCGACTTGAGCTAAATGATGAATTATATGATGGAGTACGTTTTGCATGGATACATGTGAAAACTCATTCCAAGAACTGGCATATTACCGATGTTAGGGCAATTAATCAAGCTAAACCGGCAAATTATAATGGAAGTTTCAGTTGTAGCGACCAAATGCTGACAAAAATATGGTATATGTCGGCCTATTCTGTGAGGGCGTCGATGTGTAAGGATTACCTTGGAGCAATAATAATGGATCGGGGCGATCGTATGTCCTGGACTGGTGACGCTCATCCAATACAGGCTGCATCACTTGTTGCCTTTGCCAATTATGATTTTATTAAGAAGAATATTGAGAATACTGCTGATCAGGATAATGGTATCAGGAGTTATTCCCTTTATTGGGTGCTTAGTCTTTTGGATTATTATCGATATACAGGTGATATCAAGACTCTTGAGAAATACATTAATAATGCCGGAAATAAGCTTGATGATGCTTATATCGAGTTTGGCAAGGATCCTAATCTTAGATTCTATGGCTGGGATGAACGATTAACTGCTGGTTTTGAGCTGTGGTTT
>CAYUNU010000237.1:0-5934 GCA_964446195.1 uncultured Porphyromonadaceae bacterium
TTTTTAGTCCTGAAGGATATTCCCAAGAAGCAAAGGTGAAAGAAATTGACATTCCCGAAAATTTGAAAAGAATTGCAGTCGATGATTTTTGGGAGTTCGAGTTGGAACCTTCGCTTGACAATCAATGGGGCGACTTCCAACTTCCAGCCACCAAGGAGATGATGGGAGCGCAGGTGCGGCAAGTTTATTTTAGGGAAAACAAAAAATACGATGGCGAAAAGCTAACCATCGACAATAAGTGGAAACAGATCACTTGTGCTTATGGCCCACAATTCCTTAAACTGGGCCCATTGGCAAAACCGCCGGATGAAACAGATTTATTGAAAATGGCTCCCCAAAACATGAGCGACTCTTTAACCATTGATCAAAAGAAATATGGATGGGAAGAATACCATTTTTCATGGCAACAAGGCGTGCAAGGAGACCCGGGTCACCAGGGATATCACGGACTAAAAGGAGAAATGTACGATAATTTTATTCGCATGGGAGTTTTAGGTGAATATAAAATGTCGAAAAAAAGACTTCCCGATCCAAATGGGAATTATTACATGCTTTTTACAACTGTCCTGGCACCTTATGATGGTGAATTCGATCTACTTACGGGAGATGAAAGACCAATTTTTTTGTTTATTAACAGATCAGGAACAGAAGTTAACAATAGTAAAGTTAAGCTTAGGGAAGGAAGAAATCCCGTATTAGCAGTTTATAGCAAAGCCTGCGAAACTTACCTTGCCTTCAGAATACCGAATGTGGTTCGTCCCGAAAAACAGCAAATATCTATGAGCTGGTATGGTGATTATGGTGTTTTGCCTTTCGATTGTTCTCCTGTAACAAAAGCTAAATCAGGATTATACACTTTTGAATCAGCCCCGAATTTACAAGTCTTATCTTTTGATGCTTATGGAGAAGTGACAATTTGGGCTGACGGCGAAAAAATTGAGCCTTTGGTTTTAACAAAATATCCTGATGGATTGATTTCGTATTCCGCAACTCTGATGAATAGAAAAGCTTCAAGCTCACAGGTAGTTATAAAAATCGATTATCAATCAGGTTTCACAGGTGGTGCTGCTATACCCCACTACTTTAAGCAAGAATGCGGTAAAGGATCTATTAATTTGGGAGACTGGTCAAAAATAGATGGATTAAAATCTTATTCCGGGGGAGCCTGGTACAGAAAAACAATTATGCTGGATCCTAATGATTTAAAAAATAAATTAGAGATAGATTTAGGAGATATTGTGTCATCTGCAGAGTTGATTGTTAATAATAAAACTGCAGGCATCAAATTATCACCACCTTTCATATTCGACATAAGCGAATTAGTAAAACCCGGTGGGAATAAATTAGAAGTTCTGGTTTATAATACGCTGGCCAATAATTACACCAGTATACCTACCCGGTACATGGGAGATATAAAATCAGGATTAATTGGCCCGGTAACTATATTATCACATAGGTAAAGAGCATCGAAAAAAACTCTTGATTAATAATAATCATTCATTTCCTTATGGATGTTGTTCTCACAGGCAATTAGCTTAGTTGCCATTTGAGGATGGATTTGCATATCCCGGATATTTAACTATAATGGTCATAGACAACTATTAAGTAAAAAATATGCGTATTCACATAATTGACATTTCAATATTTGTCCTGTATATGATTTCAATGCTTGCTGTTGGTGTCTATTTTTTAAAACGGAATAAGTCACAGGAAGATTACTACGTTGGAAGTCGTAAAATGACATCTCTTCATATAGGATTATCGGTTGTTGCCACGGATGTAGGGGGTGGTTTTTCAATAGGATTAGGTGGACTGGGATTTTTAATAGGTTTATCAGGTAGCTGGATGCTATTTACCGGTTTAGTTGGCGCCTGGATTAGCGCTATTGTACTCATTCCCAGAATATATCCTTTAGCTAAAAAACATAACTTTCTAAGCTTTCCAGAGATTCTTAAACATTTCTATAATGGAAAAGTAGCTATTATTGCCGGCATCATTTCCTTGATAGGCTATATCGGTTTTACCAGTTCTCAAGTACTGGCCGGTGCCAAATTAGCAGCTGCGACATTCCCTTCAATAAGCATTGTTGATGCAGTTTTATTCATGGGAATAGTTGTAATTGGCTATACAGTTCTTGGTGGATTAAAAGCGGTTATCTATACCGATACCATTCAATGGATAATTCTTATGGTTGGCCTGATTGTAATTGGCATACCACTGGGCTTCATCAAAGTTGGGGGCTGGGAAGCAATAAAAGAATATTTACCCGATAGCTTTCTAAGTCTTACCAATATAAGCTTTGTTCAGTTTTTCAACTGGCTGATTACGATCGTCCCCATCTGGTTTGTGGGGATGACCCTTTATCAAAGAATTTATGCCTCAAAAGATGAAAAAACAGCTAAAAAAGCCTGGTTTATAGCAGGTTTGTTTGAATGGCCGATTATGGCCTTTATGGGAATTACACTGGGGCTGTTGGGACGAGTGGCTTTTGAACAAGGAATGTTTACCGAATTTGGATATGCTCCGGGAAGTTCAATTGATGAAGAAATCGGGCTACCTCTACTCCTAACGCATATTTTCCCCATTGGTTTGATGGGCCTGCTCATGTCATCATATTTTTCGGCAATAATGTCAACCGCTGATAGCTGTTTGATGGCAGCATCAGGAAATTTTACGACCGATATTTTAAGGCTATCCAAACAAAATTCCAAGAGTATCAAATATTCACAACTGGCAACCCTGGGTATTGGCATTTTGGCTATCATTCTTGCTACAATGATGGAAAATGTACTTGATTTGATGTTATATTCTTATGCTTTTATGGTATCAGGATTATTTGTCCCGATTTTAGGTACTATGTTTTTGAAAAAACCATCCGCTACTGCTGCACTATATTCAATGCTATTAGGTGGTGCAACTACTTTAATCCTGATTTTAACTGAGATCCCCCTTCCTTTTGGTCTTGATGCAAACTTCTTTGGAATTACGCTTTCAGCTTCTATTTTTACTCTAATCCAGTTTTTTTCTAAATCAGGAAATAAAAAAGAACCAAAACGAGCCATCATCAAGTAGCCTACCCCATCCAATGGAGATTGGAATAGTTTACTAAATTTACTGCAAGTACAAAATTAGGAATGCATTGACATCAATAAAGCAGTATCATTCTGTGTTATAGGAAGAACAAATGCAACAATTTTCGACAAATGACAAAATAATGAGAGCCAGTGCCCACTATGTAAAAAGTATTTCAGCGGACTTTGAAACAAATATTTTGATAAAATGCAGGAAGAGATAAGATCATTTAAAAAAACCCGGGGGAAACACCAACCTAAAGGGCTTGCCATTCTTTTTGAGGATAATGATATTATTGTTGTTGATAAAATTGCCGGTTTACTGACTATGGGAACCGACAGGGAGAAAGAGAAAACAGCTTATTTCATTTTGAATGATTACGTAAAAAAAGGGAATCCAAAATCAAGAAATAGAATATTTATAGTACATCGTCTCGACAGAGACACTTCCGGGATTCTGGTTTTCGCAAAAAATGAAAAGGCAAAACGTTATCTGCAGGATAACTGGAAAGAATTTGACAAGAAATATTTTGCTGTAGTGCACGGTATACTTAAGGAAAAGGAAGGAGTAATTACATCCTATTTGCTAGAAAATAAAATATATAGAGTATATTCTTCAGCTGATCCTAATAATGGGCAGTTTTCTAAGACAGCTTATAAAGTCATTAAAGAATCTGGCAAATTCAGCCTGCTGGAAGTCACTCTATTTACAGGAAGAAAACACCAGATTCGTGTACACCTCTCAGAAAAGGGGCATCCTGTCGCTGGTGACAAAATTTACGGAAAACCAGATAAAGCTGTTAAAAGCTTGGCTCTTCATTCCGCTTCACTAAAAATTTTACACCCATATTCGAAAAAAGAAATGATCTTTGAGACAGGAATTCCGCCATACTTTAAAACACTGGTTAAGTTAAAGTAAACCCGGAAATATTTACCCAGAAGATTCGTAATCAAAAATGATTGAAATAGAACTTTTAGCACCTGCAAAAAACCTTGAATCCGGCATAGCCGCTATCAACTATGGAGCTGATGCGGTTTATATTGGAGCCGATCGTTTTAGTGCTAGGGCTGCAGCTTCAAATTCTGTGGCAGATATTGAATCCATGGTCCAATATGCACATAAGTATAAAGCCAAGGTTTATGTGACTTTAAATACCATCCTGTATGACAATGAGTTAGAAGAAGCTGAAAAATTGATTCATCAGATTTACAATGCAGGAGCTGATGCCTTGATTATTCAGGATATGGGGATCCTGAAAATGGATATCCCCCCCATTCCTTTACATGCCAGCACTCAAACCAATAATTACACAACTGAGCGTATCAGCTTTCTCGACCAACTTGGTTTTGAACGGATTGTTCTTGCCCGTGAACTGTCGCTCGAAGAAATCAGGAATATAAGAAGCCAGACAAAGACAGAACTGGAATTTTTTATTCATGGGGCGTTGTGTGTCAGCCTCAGCGGCCAATGCTATTTCAGTCAGGCAATTACCGGAAGAAGCGCCAACAGGGGGATGTGCTCACAGATGTGTAGGCACCCATATAATTTGCTTGATGGGAAAGGCAAAAAAATAATCCTGAATAGCCATCTTCTTTCGCTCAAAGACCTCAATCTAGGCAGTAATTTAAATGAATTGATTAGGGCTGGAATAACAAGCCTGAAAATAGAAGGAAGGTTAAAAGATTTAAACTACATAAAGAATGTAGTGAGTTATTACAGAAGAATACTTGATGCATTTTTCAATTCGGAATCCGACTATATAAAATCTTCTTCGGGAAGAACTGAAATCCAATTTGAACCGGATCCTGAAAGGAGCTTCAATAGAAAAAGCACAGATTATTTTTTGCAAGGCCGGCGAAAGGAACTGATAAACCAATATTCACCTAAATCAATTGGCAAAGAAATAGGGAAAGTTGATAAGATAAGTACTGATTTTATTACGGTTAATACAAAAGAAACATTGCACAATGGTGATGGTCTGTGTTTTATCAGGAATAATGAACTGATTGGATTAAGAGTGGATAAAGTGGTTGATAATAAATTGTTTGTAAGCGATGTATCAAAACTCTCTCAAGGTTTAACCCTTTACCGTAACCATGACCATGAATTCATCAAGATGCTGGAAGCCGACAAATCGATACGCAAAGTAGCTGCAACTATTGATGTAACAAGGAAGGAAAACACCTTGCTTTTTGAACTTAGCGACGACGACAATCTATCTTCACATCACATTGTAAAACTCTTACCCGAAGCTGCTAAAGATCCTGAACTATCTGAAAGAAATCTTAGGTCTCAACTCTCCAAGTCGGGTAGTTCAATGTTTGATATTCAAGGAGTAAATAATAAATGCGAAATAGCATATTTTTTCCGCATCTCAGAGCTTAATGAAATAAGAAGAATACTTTTTGAGAAACATGAGAAACTTCGCATTGCAACTTTTGCAAGAAAAGATAAGGAGCAAAAATGGGGAAAGGTTTCATTCACTCACAAAGAGGTAGATTTTTCTGAAAATATATCGAACAAAAAAGCAGCACAGTTTTACAGGGAACATGGTGTGGAAAAGCAGGGAAAAGCCTTCGAAGTAGGTTCAGCAGAAGAGAACCAGCTATTAATGACTACACGCTATTGTTTAAAGTTTGAATTAGGTTATTGTGAGAGATTTCAGGGAGCAAAGGATACACCAACAGAACCTCTATATCTGGAAGACCAGAACAGAAAATATTTGCTGCAATTCGACTGCAAGAATTGTTTAATGAAAATAAGACTTGACGACAGTAGGCAGTAGGCAGTAGGCAGTAAGCAGTAGGCAGTAGGCAGTCACCAGTAGGCAGTCACCAGCAACCAGCACCCAGCCTGTCCCGG
>CAYUNU010000237.1:5944-6189 GCA_964446195.1 uncultured Porphyromonadaceae bacterium
CCAAGGATTGCCCAATAAGGGATAATATGTTACTTTTAGTCTTAACAACTAATAGAATAATATTAGCTTTTTAAAAATTAGAGAAATGTATCATTTAGTAAACATTTTAAGATCTTTGATAGGACCAGTTAGTATTATAATAGTTCTGACTCTACTATTATTATTAAACTCCTGGATATTTAAAAAAGTAAAATCCATAAAATTATATACTAACATTTTAAAAAACAGCATAACTGCTTTTGTAA
>CAYUNU010000238.1:0-6175 GCA_964446195.1 uncultured Porphyromonadaceae bacterium
CTTAGAAAATATATTTTGAAGTTCTTCATGGTTCGGACTAATAAATCAACTATAGGTGGTACTAATAGCAATCGCTACTTCTCTTTTTTATTCTCTTCAATCTTATCAAGGTTCTCCATGCCTTGAATCCCCATACTCTTTGAGAGTTTTGAAACCGTTTTCAGGTCAATTTTTCCAGTGATAGAAATCAAGACATTATCATCATTCCCACCCACAATCATCAGAAGCTCAGAAATAATATCCTTATCCTGCTTAACCAAAAACTTTATATCCTGTCCACTTTCATGAATAGACATTAACTCCTCATATTCCTTCTCAGGTATAGCAGCAATTATCTCCTTGTAAAAATTAACCCCCTCTGCTCCACTATCAGGCCCAGAAAGAATCCTGATGTTATTGAGGTTCTTGATCATATCCATATATTGGTCATCTGCCTTAGTTTCAACATTGCTAAACAGATTAAACATATGTTTAGTAATCACAACTGTGGTATAACCTTCTCTATCACCATACTTCTCAAAAAGCTTATCAACCATCTTGTTCTGAGCCGATAAGGACAAAGTAGCCATTATCACAACTACAGTAAAAACAAACTTTTTCATAATAATCCTTTCTTAAAACAATGATAAGCAAATATCATTTATCGTTAACCTTATTCTATTGTTTTGTTTTGTCAATACCTTCCTTGAACTTACCCAGATATTTTAAGCTATTAGAGACCTTATCAACTTCACCCAATTTATTCAAGGGCTCCATTGCCTTACTCATATCTTCAAGTCCCGACAATTTTTCTGTACCCTTATTAAATATCTGTGAGACCATATCCAAAGCTTCTTTGGTCTCAGCATAAGCTATTTGTGGATCATCATAAGTACCAAGATTTGGTTGCCTGTTAATAAACATAAAGGTTGATACTATTAATGCCAAGCCTGCAGCTACACTGGTAATTGTATATAACAATCGCGTATTTAGCTTTCTTACAGGTTTTTGCTCAATAGCCAGCCTGGCTAAAATATTTGCCTCCAGATCTGAAGGAACCTCAATCTCTTCGTTCTGCATATCTGCCATAGCCAAAAAATGCTTCTGGTCAACATCAAACTCTTCAGGAACATCTGATCCCGTAAAGAATTCTAAAAGTTTTCTTTCTTCTTCCTGGCTGCTCATACCGTCATAATATTTCTGCAACAAAGCGGCTATCTGATTCCGTTCCATGGTACAATAGTGTAAATGATTCACGAATTTTTTTTCTTGCTCTGGATAAAACAACCCGCACATTCCCAGGTGTTAGTCCAAGTATTTCTCCAACCTCCTCATTTGAATATCCTTCAATATCTCTCATCCTGATGACCGAGCGCTGAGGTTCTGGCAATTCCTGCATAATGCGCCCCAGCTCCTTCATTGCGTCTGATTGCTCCAACTGCTCCTGAGGATCTCTGGTGTCAGCTATCCTGTCCTTGAAGTAATCGTTAACATCAAGACTTACCGTATGTCGGGTTTTTATAACATCCAGACAATGATTACGTGTAATCCTAACGGCAAAAGCTTCGATATTATTTACTTCTTTCATCTTATCTCTCATTCTCCACAACTTAACAAAGACCTCCTGAACAGCATCCTGTGCTTCATCTCTATCCTCCAGGAACCTGTAGGCATACCTGAACAATTTTTGGTTCATCGGAACAACGCATGTATTGAATTCATTAGCTGTCATCAATGGGTAGACGAATAAAGAATGAAGATGTTACAATAAAGATATAATAATTATCTATCGAAGCCCGCAAAAACAATGTACTGCTTACTTGTCCTTGTATATGAAGTGAATATACCGAAGCCATTCTCTATATTATTATAAACCTGAACAGGTTCCGAGAAAGGATTTCCACTGGATCTATAATATTTCTGCCTGGAAACGGAATAATAGTAGTACGACTTATCAATATGGTATAAACTCACATCCACTAACACAGAATCTTCAGGTGAATAAACATAATACTCTAAGGCCAGTTCCTTAGCAGATCCCTGACCGGAAAAAATTGCATCAGAAAAGAAAAGTTTATTATCTATAAAGAAGCTTAAATCATTATCTATCAGGTCATCTCCTATTCCTGTCTCCGTTTCACTCAAGGTACTTATATAAGTACTATAAGTTACTGTACTGTCAAGAAATACCTCGTTTTCCCAGTCATAAATATGATTTGTAAGAGAAATAGCTACAGCATAATAATTTGTACCAGGCAAGTCATCAATGCTCAAATTAACATTGTAAGTCCTATTTCCCCATTCACCAATGCTGGTGGAGGTATCCATTTCGAGAATGTGAACCGGATCAGGAATAGATACTTCCGCAGTAACTGCATCTAAAACAGAATGATTTACTTCAATTTTATACGACTTACCAATAGAAGGATAGAAGTCAGCTAAATGATAAGTATCAAATCCAGAATACTCCATCGTTCCAACAAAAATACCGTCTTCGAACACCTGAGCTTCAGCATCCTCCAAAATCAACAATGTGTTATCCTCTAAAACCGACTTGCTTTGAGCCAGACTCAAGGATAGTTCACTTTCAGGATCAATAATAGAATTGACAACAATTTTTCGGGATTTATCAGGAATATTTATATCAATAACTTTCTCACATGAACTAATAGTCAATCCAATAAGTAAGAGCAGAAATATTGATTTATTTATTTTCATCCCAAAATTTATAAAATTTTAAAACTGTAACTAATAGAAGGTATTATTGGAAACAAGCTATATTGTTTGAGCACGGTAAGAGGTGGCTCATTATAATCATTATATTCAGTATCAAAGGTCAGGAAAAATGGATTTTTCCTGTTGTATGCATTATAAACTCCAAATGACCATGTTCTCTCACCCCATTTAGTGTCCTTAACAAAATTAACACCAATGTCGAGCCGGTGATATGCAGGCATGCGATAAGAATTTCTTTTCTCAAAGTAATCTATCATGTTTACATAATAGAGATGCTCATCATCCGGCTTTGCACCATCTTCAACAAATCCACCCCATGATATCCCTCCCAATTCATTGTATTTTTCCAAAGGTAGAGTCACAGCATTTCCCGTTCCATAAACCCAGGTTACACCAATGGCAATATTCTCCTTGATCTTATGATTTAATACAATGGAGATATCATGCCTCCTATCATAGCGGTATGGGAACCATTCCCCAAAGCTTATATTTTCAAATTTCCTGTTCGACCAGGCTAAGGTATAACCAAGCCAACCAGTTGTTTTACCAAATTGTTTCCTGATTAATAACTCGCCGCCATATGCCTCCCCTTCTCCAAACTCCAATTTATCCTGCCAGTCATCACTAAAACTAAAAAAGCTTGAACCCTCCTTATATTCAATAAGATTGGCCATCGTTTTATAATACCCTTCCAAACTAATCTCAATTCCATCCTGAATTTCATATGCAAGGCCAAGCGCATACTGAATAGATTTTTGGGGTTTGATAACTGCCGTTGAGGGAACCCACAAATCTGTTGGCATTCCTATAGTTGAATTTGTAAGCAGGTGTATATATTGATTCATATGAGTATAAGCAGCTTTCATACTCAGGTTCTCTGTTATCAGGTACCTTAAGGAAATGCGTGGTTGCAAGGCACTATAGGAACTATCATCAACCAAAAAACCCGAATAATGAAGACCAAGGTTAACCTTGAACCGAGTACCAATCTCCCAATCATCTTCGGCGTACAAAGCATATTCATGAGCTTGAATCTCTTCGTTTCCAAAAGTAGTGTCAACAGGCTCATTCATGTTTTCTTCGTCCATCCTGAAAATCGTGACACCCGGACTAAAAATGTGATAAATATGGTTGTATCCAAATTTTATTGAATGTTTGGGGGTAGGTAGATAATCAAAATCAATCTTACCGGCAAAATCCCTAATCCCCGAATCATAACCCATCTCAAACATCTCTGTTAGCTCACCCTTCTCTTCCTCTTCTGATTTCATCTCTGTAAGAAAGTTGTACTTGCTATATGTTAAGGTTGTATTGGAGAATAATTTTGGAGTAAGAATATAATTCCATCTCAAAGCGGTTGTTATGTTACCCCATCCTAAACCAAATTCGCCCTTTCCTGTATAGTCGCCGCCTTTATCCTTCACATTAAGATAAGCCTTATCCCTTCCCATATAGGAACTTAGAAACAATCTGCTTTTATCTGAAAACCTGTGATTTACCTTCGCAGTCATGTCGTAAAAATAATACCCACCAGCTATTTTTTCATCGCTACTACCATTAGCCAGTGTGATAAACGGCCGGGCTAAAACATCCAGGTAGGTTCTGCGAGCAGATACAATAAAAGAAGTTTTATCCTTCAAAATAGGACCTTCAACAGTTAGCTTCGATGAAATTATCCCAACACTCCCTTCTGCTTGAAACTTCTTGTTATTACCATCTTTCATCCTGATATCCAAAACCGAAGAAAGTCTACCACCAAATCTGGCCGGGAAACCTCCCTTAATCAGTTTAACGGATTGAATAGCATCAGGATTAAAAACAGAAAAGAACCCAAATAAATGGTTTGCATTATAAACAGGAACACCATCGAGTAAGATAAGATTTTGATCGGGTCCTCCTCCACGAACATAAATACCACTTGTCCCTTCACTGCCCGACTGTACCCCAAGCAATAGCTGAAGAGCCTTTAAAACATCAACTTCCCCGAACAATACAGGCAGACTTTTTATTGTTTGTGAGCTTAACTCAGTCATTCCCATCTGCGAGCTTCTCACTGCTGAACGAGCTTTCTGAGCCGAAATAACTATTTCATCAAGATTAATAATGGGCTCAAGGACAAAATTTATCAGAGTATCCCTGCTCAGGGAAAATGAAATATCCATTGACTCATATCCCACATAGGAACACCTTAGATTAAGATCACCCGAAGGTAAGGTAATACTGAAAAAACCGTAATTATTACTTACACTTCCCCTGTATGTATCCGGATCATAAATATTGGCATTGAGGAGCCTCTCTCCGGTGTTTTTATCCTCAACAGTGCCGCTGATTGTAAATTTCTGGGGAAACATCACACTGACACATAGGAACATAAAAATAAATGACAGCAAAAAACGTCGTGAGTATTTAGCCAGCAATGTATACATTATCAAAAATAGGGTTTCAATGCCTTCAATAATGCCTCGGGCGGACGTGTTGGCCTTCTCGTTTGGCCATTTGTGAAAACGAGAGTTGTATTTCCTTCATTCAGTTTGACACCGCTCTCATTAAAAATCTCATAATCAAATTTAATTCGTGCACCGGGCATTTCTCTAAGATAAGTCTTAATTGTCAATAAATCATCATATACCGCAGGACGAATAAACTTACACTCAAGATGAATTACCGGTAAAGCAATGCCCATCTCTTCCATCTTCTGATAAGGTAATCCAAGTTGCCTAACCATCTCTGTTCGGGCAACCTCATAGTAAGTCGCATAATTGCCATAATAAACATAACCCATGGTATCCGTCTCACCATAACGAACGCGAATCAAAGTCTCATGCAAAAACATAACAAATAATTACTTATAATTTATTACTTATACTTATGCCTTAAGCTTTCCCAACAAGTCAAACTCCTCAGCGTCAGTAATATTAATATCAAAAAAAGTTCCAAGCTCAAGATTGTTCCCTTCAACGGGAATAAGAATCTCAGTATCAACTTCAGGTGAGTCGTATTGAGATCTGCCAATAAAAAAATCACCTTCCTGTCGATCTATAAGAACTTTCATTGTTAAACCCAGCTTAGTAGAATTAATTTCAGCGGAAATCTCCTGTTGAATATTCATAATTATCGAGGCTCTCTCTGCTTTCACTTCCTGCGGAACATCATCCTCGTAATTTTTATCTGCATATGTGCCTTCTTCATGACTATAAGTGAATACACCAAGACGGTCGAAACGAACTTCTTTAACAAAATCCACTAACTCCTTATAATCTTCTTCTGTCTCGCCAGGATGACCAACAAGAATTGTTGTCCTCAAGGCCAGATCAGGAATTCCTACTCTTAATTTCCTAATCAAATCCAGACTTTCGGATCGACTATGGCCTCTTCTCCATTTTGTAAGCATATTATCACTAATATGCTGGAATGAAATATCAAGATAATTACAGATTTTGCTGCAATTTGCAATTATTTC
>CAYUNU010000239.1:0-6135 GCA_964446195.1 uncultured Porphyromonadaceae bacterium
ATCAAACCGTTTGGAAAAGCTTAAAGGAAGGAGCAATCAATTCTATAGTATCCGTATAAACGACCAGTGGAGAATACAATTCAATTGGGAGAACAACAATGCATATCAAGTTGAAATACTTGATTATCACGATTAAGAGTTAACTTACAATGACTAGCTTAGAAAACATACATCCTGGAGAAGTACTATTTGAGGAATTCTTAAAACCTTTGAATATATCTGGCTACAGGCTATCCAAAGACACTGAGATTCCCCAGACCAGAATTTCACAAATAATTAAGGGAAGGCGCAGAATAACTGCTGATACAGCTCTCAGATTGAGCTCCTATTTTGGAACATCAGCAAAATTTTGGCTTGGTCTTCAAAATGACTTTGATATTGAGGAAGAGCGTAGAAAAAGTAGTGAAGTCTTAAATAGGATTAGTCGATTGCAAACCGACAAGCTATTACAGAAGACTGTATAGATATAGTTTCCGGCGATTATTTTTCCTGCTATCTTTGAGAAAATAATTCGCTTAAACCATGAAACAATCAACACTCCTGTCTTGGGCATTTATCTTTTGCCTCTTAATCAGCCAATCTCTATCCGCACAGAATATCCCCTTAGCCGAACATCCACGCCCTGATTTTCAGAGAGAGCAGTGGGTCAACCTCAATGGCAACTGGTCTTTTGAGTTTGATAAAGAGGATGCAGGACTTAAAAATGCCTGGCAGGATGGAAACACGGCCTTCAGCAAGAGCATCCTTGTTCCTTTTCCCTGGGGATCAAATCTTTCCGGACTAAAGGATGAGGCTGATATAGGATGGTATAAACGTGAGATCAGTGTCGATCCTTCCTGGAAAGGGAAAAAGACCTTTTTAATTATCGGCGCATCCGATTGGGAAACAACGGTCTGGCTCGATGGTGTTTTGCTTGGAACACACCAGGGTGGATACGTCCCCTTTTCTTTTGAACTAACAGAATACATCAATTACGGTACTCCTCAAGAACTCGTAATCAGAGTGGATGATGCTCGTCGGGACTTCACCCTATACGGCAAGCAAGGATATGGAAATGCCAGAGGTATATGGCAGACCATCTATCTGGAGGCCAGAGGTAATGACTATCTTGAAAACATTCACTTTACTCCTGATATTGACAATAATAAGGTAACTGTTAAAGCCTATCTTCCTGATGTCACTACAAAGGATTTAAACCTGACTATCAATATCAACACTCCGGATAAAATAATAAGTCACGAAGCTGTTCTGACAAAGGGCATGAGGCAACTAAGCCTCGATATCCCCATTCCGAACCCGCACTTGTGGAATCTGGATGATCCCCACTTATATGAAGTTGAGGCCATTCTTGAAGAGGATGTGCTTAAATCGTATTTTGGGATGCGGAAGATCTCGGTTGCCAATTTACCCGGCACCGACTTCCCCTACATAGCTCTTAACAATGAACCAATATATGTACAACTGGCTCTTGACCAGTCGTATCATCCTGATGGTTTCTATACCTTCCCAAGTGACCAGTTCGTGAAAGAAGAGATCCTGAGAAGCAAATCAATTGGATTGAATGGGATACGAACTCATATCAAAGTTGAAATCCCTCGCAAGCTATACTGGGCCGATAAGCTCGGACTGCTTGTTATGGAAGATCTTCCCAATTCATGGGGCGAGCCGGAAGAGAAAATGCAAATGGAGTCGGAATATACTCTCAGGGAAATGATTAAAAGAGATTACAACCACCCATCAATATTCTCCTGGGTCATTTTCAATGAAACATGGGGACTATTCAGCAATTCAAGACTGGATGAAAAAGGTAATGTAATCAGGGAATATTCCGAACGCACCCAGGATTGGGTTGTTTCAATGTACCATCTGGCTAAATCGCTTGATCAAAGCAGGCTCAGCGAAGACAATTCCATCTGCTGTGGCAGAGGCCATACCGAAACCGATATTAATTCATGGCATCAATACCTACCCGGCTGGATGTGGGAAGACTTTCTTAAGAACCTCACGGAAGAAACATACGAAGGCAGCGGCTTTCATTTCGAAAGAAGATTCACCCAGGGCAAACAGCCTAACATCAACTCAGAGTGTGGCAATGTGTGGGGCTATGACGGAAGCTCTGGTGATGTTGACTGGAGCTGGGATTACCACAGGATGCTTAACACCTTCAGGAAGTATCCCGAGGTTGGAGGCTGGCTATACACCGAGCACCACGATGTTATTAATGAGTGGAATGGGTACTGGCGTTTCGACCGTACTGGAAAAGAAACAGGAATAGGTCATCTGGTGGACGGCATGAGTCTTAAGGACCTTCACTCAGCTGTGTACCTCTCTACCGGTAATGATATTTGCAAAACTGTTAAAGGTGGCGAGACAGTTGAGGTTCCGCTTTTCATCTCATCCATGACAAGCAAAAATTTCGGAGAGACGCTCAATGTGAAGTATGAGTTATCTATGGAGAACTCTGTTGGAGAAGTGATAGACATAAGATCAGGAAGCAAAAAAATCTCTTACCAACCATGGATGCAAAAAACACTGGATACACT
This sequence comes from uncultured Porphyromonadaceae bacterium, assembly GCA_964446195.1. GTDB lineage: Bacteria > Bacteroidota > Bacteroidia > Bacteroidales > UBA12481 > JAUVKA01. Next base: position 2,544 of record CAYUNU010000239.1, read on the forward strand.
GTCTGTTACTTTGCCTGATGTTCCCGGCTTAGCCATTTTAAAGTTGATCCTGGTTGACACATCAGGAAAAACCCTTCATAGAAACTTTATGCATTTCGAAATTCTCTCTAATAATGTTCCAAAAGGTGTTGAAATACTGAGTGTTTCTGCCAATAAATTCGCTAAAGCCGAATGGAGCAAGAAGCAATGGGAGGTTTTGGAGGGCAAAAAAGTCAATGGTGCCGGAAAAGGATACTTTGAGTATTCTATAGACATCCCCCGCAATGCAAAAACCAAGACTATTAAGGAAGCTTACTTCATTATTGAAGCATCAGCTAAGGAGCTATTTGTAAAGGACATGGAGGATTACCAAAAAGATCAGGATTTTATGCTCGGTTCAAAAGTAGCGCCTAGCTCTAACCCTAATTCATATCCCATGACCGACGAGGACACTTTTCCTTCAAGAGTATCTATATCTATAAATGGCAAGAAGGTAAAGACTATCGACCTTGAAGACGACCCTGCTGATCATCGGGGCATCCTCTCATGGCACCATCAGTTAAAAGACAAGAAGCTCAGAGAGGCTGGTTCTTTTGGTTATCTGATTAAGGTAAACCTGGATGAGCTCTTGTTGGATAAGGTACTAAAGGACAATAAGCTAACTGTTAGAATAGAGACAGTGGATGAGGGTGGCTTAGCTATATATGGCAAGGAATTTGGCCGCTACCCATTCGATCCTAGTCTGGTTATTAAGTACTAAAAAAGCGATTAAAAAATAATATTTGCACTTTAATAGTGCGTTTTCTTTCTTAATTTGCACTTAATTTGTGCGTTTTGATTATTTTTACAAAAAACAATCTGCTATGGACAAATTATTTGAACAGTTTCAGAAGCTTCTCAGAGAGATAAATACCGATTTCATCCGCTATATTTATACTGAGATAAACTGGAAAAGTCGTATGATTGGACTTACAGGTCCACGTGGAGTTGGGAAAACTACGCTGGTTTTACAGCATATTAAAAAGAATCTGAATCCTGCCGAGACGCTTTATGTTACTGCTGAGGATTTCTATTTTGCCGACCATAGACTGATGGATTTAGCTGGTGATTTCGTAAAGCGCAGTGGGAAATACCTGTTTATAGATGAAATTCATAAATACAAAGACTGGGCAAAGGAACTAAAACTTATATATGATTATCATCCAGACTTGAATGTAGTATTTACCGGTTCATCTGTCTTGGATATCAAAAAGGGAGCCTCAGATTTAAGTCGAAGGGCTGTAATGTACAACATGCAAGGTTTGTCCTTTAGAGAGTATTTGCAATTGTTTCATCAAATAACTGTCCCGGCGTTTTCTTTAGTAGAAATTATAGGTCAGAAAGCTGAACTTCCAGGCGTAAAACATCCATTGCCATTATTTGCAGATTATCTGAAAAGAGGGTATTATCCTTTCGCATTACAGGAAGATTTTGATTTGAAGTTACAACAAATTATAAATCAAACTCTTGAAACAGATATTCCAATGTATGCCGGGATGAATGTGTCCACTGGCCGAAAATTAAAACAATTACTGGCCATTATTGCTAAAAATGTGCCGTTTAAGCCAAATATGACAAGTATAGCAACCGCACTTTCAGCCAGTCGGAATAACATATCTGATTATTGCTTGTTTATTGAAGAAGCCGGGATGATATCACAACTACGTGATTCTACCGGAGGAATAAAGGGCTTGGGAAAGGTAGATAAAATCTATCTCGACAATACTAATTTGATTTTCAGTTTAGCAAACGATAACTCAAATACAGGAACCATAAGAGAAACATTTTTTTTGAATCAGCTTAGAGTAAAATATGACGTAGTTGTATCCCCTGTCGCTGATTTTCTGGTAGGTGATTATACGTTTGAAGTAGGTGGAAAAAATAAGGGATTAAAACAAATCAAAGGTCTTGAAAAAGCTTTTATAGTAAAAGATGACATTGAACTAGGATATTTGAATACTATACCACTCTGGCAGTTTGGTTTAACCTACTAACTGTGAACAGGTTTGCTTATTCAAAAGGCAGAAGGCAGAAGGCAGAAGGCAAAAGGCAAAAGGCAGAAGATGGCCAAAAGAATGGGATGTAGATTTTAAATTACATGCACCCGGCAATACCACTGTTGAAGGAGTATTAAAAATTGGAAAGCTAACAAAATTAAAAGTCACTCCCGAAAGCCGAAAAAAAGATCTTCTTATTCAATTATCATTTTAAAAGTCCAGGCATACCTGCAAGGCACCTCTGAGGCTGTCAATTCGGGTACAGTAATTTCAACATCACTGCCTTTTTGCTTCCATTGCACTTTACCCTCAAACCCCAGCATTGTAATTTTACTTCCCGGCTTTACCTTAACGTTTTTAACTGTCAGTTTTCCTTTGGGATAAACCGGACAAATACAATATAATTTATCCTGATTTTTTGTGAAGAAGATCTCCTTGCTGGCATATCCTTCATCAGGAGAAACGGTAAGCTTCATAACATCATACTTAACTTTGTATTCTCCCCTTAGCTCTGTGCTCTTCTCTCCTTTCGTCCACTGGCAGGTCTTCTCCCAACAGCCAGTCCCATATATAGCCTCTGAATTTATTTCTAACCATTCACCGATATCCAGCAATCGTTCCTGCATGATTACAGGAATTCGTCCATCACCTGTAGGCCCTATATCGAGGAGGAAATTCCCTCCCCTACTCACAATATCAATAAGCATGTAAATTAATTCCTGAGATGAATTATAGTCTTCAATATTCTCCGTTCTGCTATAGCCAAATGAATGCGCCATACCCCGGTTTTCTTCCCATGCATTATCACCATTCGGTAAGCCTGATCCATATTCGGTTGTATAATAACCCCCATGCTTATGCCTTATACCCTTTCCCCACCTGTCGTTTACCACAACATCCTCTTTGGAATTTGAATCATTATAAAGCCAAGAGAGTATCTCTGTGGATCTCCAGGTTTCATCAGGATGATCCCATTCGCCATCAGAAAATATCAAAGAAGGGGCATATTTCTGCACAACATCCTTAAACTGAGGTATCATGTGCTTATCAACATATAAATCAGGATCATTGGTATATAGTGGATTAAACCATTCATAAAGGGAATAGTAAATACCCATTTTCACATCAGTTTCGCGCACTGCCTCGGTAAGCTCACCCACTAGATCCCTCATAGGGCCCGAGTTTGTGGCACTCCAGGGCCTACCCCATGATTTATCAGCTTCCTTGCTTGGCCATAAACAGTATCCATCATGATGTTTGGATGTTAAGACAACATACTTAGCTCCTGATTTTTTAAAAACATCGGCCCACTGCCTGGCATCGAACATTTTACAGTTAAATAATGGCACAAAATCAGGATAAGAAAAGTTTTCGCCATACATGTCATTGTGAAATGCTTTTGTTTCCTGATGACCGTTACGACCTTCATTAACCAGAGTCATCCAATACCATTCCGAGTACTGTCCCACTTTTGAGAAGGCGGGAACAGAATAAGGTCCCCAATGTATAAAAACACCAAACTTGGCGTCTGTGTACCACTCAGGAATTGGACGGCTATCAATTGATTCCCAGTTTGC
>CAYUNU010000240.1:0-6111 GCA_964446195.1 uncultured Porphyromonadaceae bacterium
CTCATTTGTTTCATAATGGCGGGCATAAGACTTAAGCACCTCTGGCTCAGCTGCCCAATGCTCCATAATCTGACTCGGTAGTTCAACGAAATCTCTGGCTCTGTAACTTGTTCCCATCGTGTTTTCAGCAAAAAGAACATCGAGAGCATGACCAAATTCATGAAAAAGAGTAGAAGCTTCATCTAAACTGAGCAAAGCAGGTTGATTACCTGATGGTGGAGTGAAGTTACAAACCATAGTCACTACAGGATGAATCTCCTCCCCAGCAACCACCTTGTGCCCGCGGTAGGAGCCACACCAGGCTCCCTGCCTCTTACTAAGTCGGGGATAGTAATCCTGATATAGAACACCCAGATGTGTTCCATCATTATCAAATACCTCAAAGACAAAGGCATCAGGATGCGGCTTTGGCATATCCTTTAATTCTTCAAAAGTGATACCATAGAGCTTATTTGCTACATCGAAAGAGCCCTGGATAACATTCTCCAGTTTGAAATATGGTCTTAACTCACTTTCATCCAGATCAAAATTTGCTTTTCTTAATTTCTCGGCATAATACCACCAATCATGGGCAGCCAATTTGAATTTTCCTCCTTCTGCATATATCATCTTCTGCATTTCATCTCGATCACGGGTAGCAGCCTTAATTGCAGGTGCCCATACCTGATCCAGCAAATCAAAAACTTTAGAAGTCTGCTTTGCCATCCTACTCTCCATAATCATCTCTGCATGACTGGCATATCCTAATAACTGAGCTTTTTGTGCCCTGATGCTCATAATTTGAGCAAGGTTCTCATAGTTATTAAACTCATTCTCCTTTCTGCCCCTCTGTAGCCAGCCCTGATAAACCTTCTCCCGCAAATCTCTGTTATCAGCATACTGGAGAAATGGTATCCAACTTGGCTTCTGTGCGGTAAAAACCCATTTGCCCTCCAAGCCTGCTTCCTCAGCAGCCTTAGATGCTGCTTCAATCGATGAACCAGGCAATCCCTTAAGATCTTTTTTATTGTCAACCACCAACTGAAAAGCATTAGTCTCGGAAAGAACATTTTGACCAAAATTAACTGCCAAAACAGCTTCCTTTTGGTTCAGCTCTTTCATCTTCTCCTGCTCCTCAGGCGACAGTAATGCCCCACTCCTTACAAAACCCTTGTACTGATTCTCTAAAATAAATGCCTCTTCCTCTGTAAGCTTTAATCTGTCTCTATTGTCGTATAACGATTTAACCTTTTTGAAAAGATCAGGATTAAGACTAATCTCATCTCCATGAGCAGCCAACTTAGGAGATATCTCCAACTGGATCTTCTGCATCTCTTCATCTGTATTAGCTGAACTCAACCCAAAGAACACATAACTAACCTTATTCAAAAGATCGCCAGTCTCATCAAGAGCCCTTATGGTATTATCAAAAGTCGGCTTCTTTTTGCTACTGATTATTTTATCAACCTCAGCTCTTTGCCTTATCATCCCTTCCTCAAAAGCAGGCATATAATGCTCATTTTCAACCAAATCAAATGGGGGCACACCAAAAGGAGTAGTATATTCATTAAAAAATGGATTATCACTCATCTCTTGTTCCCCTTTATCGCCCTGACAAGAGCCAAGTCCAGTAGAAATAACAATCATAATGAATAAAAATTTTTTAATCATGACTATATATATTTATAAGTTTATAGTTTATGAGTCTGGTAGAAGTTGATATAGCTTAAAGTTCCTTCTGATATACATAATTAAAATACAGCATCCTTTCTTCAGCAAAACTATTGAAGGTTCTGCTTCCCTTTACGGCAGCAAAATTGTATCCCGTTCTATGTAAATACCAAGGCATTAGCTTCTTTACTAAATATCTCCGCCTACCATCATCACTCTCCAAAGCCTTAACAACCTTATGTGTTATAAACTCTTCCAGTAATCGTGCTAAGCCCGATTCCGCAAAAGCACTCTGGAGATGAGGCATCCTCTCTCTCTGACGAAAATCTGTAATCAAAAATAATCCACCCGGCTTAAGAACCCTCTTTACCTCACTTAAAAAATTCGACATACTGGAATACCTGTGAGATGACTCAACATTTAAAACAATATCCTGCGAATTATCCTCAAAAGGTAATTTCTCAGCATTCCCCTGCGCAAAAGATAAACCCGGAGTTTTGTAATGCTCATTACAGAAATTCACTGCAATTGGATTAAGATCAACTCCTATCGCTGATCTAGGAGAAAAATTATCCATCAGATAGGCCAAGCCTCCCCCTCTACCACTACCTACTTCAACAATATCTTTTCCCTCAAGAGGAGCCTTCATAGCTATCTGGTGATACAACTGTATAGGATAACGATTAGACTCGTGGTCTTCTTTCAAACTAACAGTTAAATCAGGACATGAATAGCCATAATTCATAAACTGAACCTCAGCTTTCTTGTCAACTCTACTTACAATGCCATACCAGATAGTAAACAAATACTCCCGGAAGCCATTCCTTCTTTCTTTTTTCGTCAAAATATTTTATAAAATTTTTGCAATAACGATAAGGATAACAACCAATGTAACCACCACAACCAAGGCCACCATGTTACCCTGAGATTGTTTTTTTCTTTTGCTTGTCATTTAATTTCTATCTAAAATGTAAAACCCCTAAATTGAACTTAATTTTGCTCGAATAAGCATCCACAATATACTTAATTTTATTTCTTATTTAAAAAACTGTTAATTTGAAACTCCACCCTTACATACTTCTGTTTATCTGGCATTTAACAATCACAGACTCATTAGCAGAATCTACCAACAAAGAGGTTTTCCTGATCATTGTACTTGCCATTAAGCAAAATCAAATAGATTTACTTCTCTCTCTTAATCCATTAAAACATATATCTCATTACTTATCCCTTCAACAATTCAACAATTCAACCAAACATGAAACTTCAATTCTACCAAGTCGACGCTTTCTCAAAAGAACTCTTCGGAGGTAACCCTGCAGGAGTTTGTCCCTTACAAGCCTGGCTGCCCGCAAAAGTTATGCAGAAAATAGCAGCCGAAAATAATCTCGCCGAAACAGCTTTCTTCGTTCCCCAAGATGATGGGTATGAAATAAAATGGTTTACCCCCAAGGTTGAAGTTGACCTATGCGGTCATGCAACACTGGCTTCAGCTCATATAATATTCAATCATCTGGATAGTAAGGCCAATCAAATAAAATTCTCATCTAAAAGCGGCAGGCTGGAGGTGAAAAAGGATGGGGATAGGATTACTCTAAACTTTCCTGCTGATTTTTGCGACCCAATGGTACCACCAGAGGGATTAATCGAAGCACTTGGGGCAGAACCATTAGTATGCTATCAAGGGAAAACAGACTTCATGTTAATTTATCCTGATGAAAAAATCATATTGAACATGAAACCTGATTTCACTAAACTAGGAAAAGTGGAAGCCCGGGGAATTATTGTTAGTGCTCCAGGGGAAAAAGTTGATTTTGTCTCACGCTTTTTTGGTCCGGCCGTCGGAATAAATGAGGACCCGGTAACAGGATCAGCCCACACAAGTCTTGTCCCATACTATAGCAGAGCCCTCGTAAAAACAGAGATGAAGGCAAAACAACTATCTGAAAGAGGAGGAGAACTTTGGGTGAAGATGATGGGCAACAGAGTGGAAATTAGTGGCTATGCAATCACATATCTCCAAGGCGAAATCGAAATACCCGATTAATAATAATTTGGCGATTGGATTTTTTTACTAAATTTGACCCCCAGACATGAAAAATATTAACAAAGCATATTGGTGGTGGATGAAATTTTTGACGAACAACTCGTGAAACCTCAAGCCAATAGATAAAAATCAAAAAGGGCTCATCGGACACGGTGGGCTCTTTTTTTATGAAAAAACATAGAGCAATGTATAGCATCAGAACACACAGTAAGACGATTTTGGCAGATACCATTACCCCGGTAAGCCTTTACCTGAAAATCAGAGATCTATTCCCCCAATCAATCCTTTTGGAAAGTAGCGACTATCATGGAGGACGGGACAATTACTCATTTATCTGTATGAAGCCCCTCGCTACAGTGGAAGTGAAAAACTTTGAGGTTACATACCAGTTCCCGGATGAAAGAATCAATATCACAAATAATAAAAATGTAGTGGGAGCAATGAAGGATTTCTTCGCAGCATTCAAGTCAACCGCAAGGTATTCAAGGGATGAACTGAATGGATTCTTCGGTTACATATCCTATGATTCAATTAAGTATTTTGAAGATATTGATCTCAAAGACAGAGGCTCAGATGAGCTCTCAGATATTCCTGATATCAGATATAGTTTATTCAGGTATATAATCGCTATCAATCATTTCAGAAATAGTATCGAGATCCTGGAGAACAGATTAGATGATGAGGAAAATAATATCTCAGATATCATTAAACTATTGAGCAACAGAAACTATCCTGTTTTCCCTTTTGAAACTGAAGGCAGTGTTGAGTCAAATCTTAGTGATAAAGAATATAAAGCCCTCGTAACAAAGGGAAAAAAAGAATGCCACAAAGGAAATGTATACCAGATAGTACTGTCACGAAGATTTTCCCAAGCCTTCAAAGGAGATGAGTTCAATGTGTATCGCAGTCTGAGGTCGATCAATCCATCCCCCTACTTATTCTATTTTGATTTCGGAAGCTATAAGATTTTTGGATCCTCCCCTGAAAGCCAACTGATTGTCAAAAATAAACAAGCTCAGATATGCCCAATAGCAGGCACTTTTAAAAGAACGGGTGACGACACAAAAGACCAGGAACTGGCGGAAAAGCTTGGACAGGATGAAAAAGAGAATGCCGAACATGTGATGCTGGTCGACCTGGCCCGAAACGACCTTAGCAGAAATGCTGGTAATGTTAAAGTTGAAACATATAAAGAGATCCAATTTTTCTCCCACGTGCTTCATATGGTGTCAACAGTCAAAGGGGATCTTCCCGATAATTATGACCTTATTAGAATAGTTGCCGACACCTTCCCGGCAGGGACTCTTTCGGGGGCACCCAAAATTAAAGCAATGCAACTTATCGACCAACTGGAACCAAACTCCAGAAGTTACTATGGTGGTTGTATCGGCCAGATCGGTCTTGACGGAAGCTTCAATCATGCAATCAGCATAAGAACCTTCCTGTCAAAAGATAACAAACTGATATATCAGGCGGGAGCAGGTATAGTCGCCGACTCACAAGAAGAGAATGAATTACAGGAAGTAAATAATAAACTGGCTGCCCTTAAAAAGGCTATTGAAATGGCTGGAGAAATATACCAATAGGTCATGAAAATTCTAATACTCGATAACTACGACTCCTTCACGTATAACCTTGTCCATTATTTAAACGAAATAGTGGATGAAAAAGTAGACGTTATAAGGAACGACAAGATAAGCATAGAGGATATTGACCAATATACACATATCCTTCTCTCCCCAGGACCAGGTGTTCCTGACGAGGCCGGTATTATGAAAGAACTGATCCAAAAATACGGAGAAAGTAAAAGCATATTCGGAGTTTGCCTTGGTATGCAAGCCATAGGTGAAGTATATGGCGGTAAGATGATTAACCTCGATAAGGTATATCATGGCTTATCTCTGCCTGCAACCCTTGTCTCCAAAGAGGACATTACCTTCAAAGGAATACCACGCAAAATCATGGTTGGGAGATACCACTCATGGGTAATTCAAACAGAAGATTTTCCCGATCAACTCGAAATTACGGCAGTGGATGAAGAAGGGAGGGTCATGGCCCTCAGACACAGAGAATTAAATGTAAGGGGAGTCCAATTCCACCCAGAATCAATACTCACCGAGTACGGCAAAAAAATGCTTGAAAACTGGCTCTTCCTCCCCTGTAACCCGCAACCCGCAACCCGTAACCCGTAACCCGTAACCACCAACTAGTCATGAAAGAGATACTAAATCACCTGTTCGATTATAAAACACTGAGCAAATCAGAAGCCACCGAGGTTCTTAAAAAAATTGCTTCAGGCAAATTTAATGATACCCAGATCGCTGTTTTTCTTGCGGTATTCCAAATGAGAGCTATCAAATTAGAAGAGCTGGTAGGATTCAGACAGGCACTTAAAGATCTTGCAATTAAGGTGG
>CAYUNU010000241.1:0-6107 GCA_964446195.1 uncultured Porphyromonadaceae bacterium
ATCAAACTTAGCCAATTATACTTAATTGGGATAAAGTTAAGCTGACAATATTCCTGATGTACTATGACTAGTAGCTTGTTTCATCCAATACCACCTTGCCCCAGAAGGTTTTATATACAAAGAATGTATACGTCAATACGAGGGGTATTCCTATTGCTGCCATGAGCAGCATTATCCCAAGTGTTTTTTCTGATGAGGCCGCATTATAAATGTCGATCGAATAGGCCGGGTCAATAGTTGAAATTATTATTACGGGAAATAGTTCGATGGCGACCATAACCAATAAAAGCGCAATAGACAAGGCAGAGAAAACAAAAGTCTGCAGAAACTTACGCTTGCTTGCCAGTCGGGGTATATTGGCTATGCTCAGGAAAGCCAGAGCAGGAGCAATAAACAGAGCTGGGTTAGACCTGAAATGATCAGAGAGATGAGGGATGAAAATCAGGGTATAGAGTGTGGCAATAGTAAACATCAGGATAAAAAACAATATCCCTCTATTCAATAAGCGGGTGAGCTTGATAAAAAGACTGCCATCGGTTTTCAATAGGAGAAAGATAGCGCCGTGCATCATAAAGAGGGCAAGTGTGGTTAAACCGACAATGATAGAGTAAGGATTAATGAACTCAAGCCAATGGCCGGTAAATTCGTGATTCTCTCCGAGGCTAATACCTTGCAGAACATTTCCCAGAACAACTCCAAGTAGGAAGGAGAGCATGATGCTTGCTATGCTGTATGAGTAGTCCCAGAGTTTTTTCCACCAGAGCATTTTTTCTTTGCCACGGAATTCGATTGATATGGCACGGAAGATCAGGAAGGCCAGGAAAAGCATGAATGGGATGTACATTCCCGAAAATAAGCTGGCATAAACAACGGGGAAGCCTGCAAACAGTGTCCCTCCTCCAATAACCAGCCATACCTCGTTGCCGTCCCAAACCGGCCCGACGGCATTGAGGGCAATTTTTCTGCTTTCTTCCTTCTTGAAAAATAAGTGCCAGGCGCCTGCTCCCAGGTCGAATCCATCCAGTATTGCATAACCCGAAAAAACTGCTCCAACAAGCAAAAACCATAATGTAGGATAATCAATTCCCAGTATCGTAGCCATAGTTTAGTTTTGTTTTTTTTCGTCAAAAATATCAGACATCTCTTTTTGCTTGGGCCGTATCTCTGCCGGTGCGGCTTTGTACGGACCTTGAATTATTTTCTTGTTAAGCAAATAGAGAAATAGGATCAGTAGTAATAAATAAATGAGAGTAAACATGATCAGGGAAAATAATACCTGATTAGCATTAACAGCAACCGACAGTGCGTCGGATGTCCTAAGCAGACCATATACCACCCAGGGCTGGCGACCTACTTCGGCGGCAAACCAGCCAAACTGGTTTGTTATCTGTGGGCCAAGAACTGAGAAGACAAATATCCATAATAGCCACTTCTTGTCGAACAGCTTTCCCCTCCACCACAAAAATGCAGCGTAAACAGTTAAGGCGATGAAAAATAATCCCAGAGCTACCATGATATGATAGAACTGGAAGATTGCATTTACCGGTTTAGGTTGTTCATCTTCAGGGAAATAGTTGAGTCCTTTAACCGGCTCTTTGGGATCCATATGAAGAAGTATGCTCAAGCCACCTGGTATCTTTATACCTTTTGTTTCTTGTTTTTCCTCATTTACCCATCCGAAAAGGTACATGTCGGCAGGAGCCAGACTATCATGGTGCCCTTCAAAGGCGGCTAATTTTGCTGGTTGGTGTTCTGCAACAACTTCAGCCGAGCCATGACCGCTAACCAGTTGTAAGATAGAGAAAACCAGAGCTACGCTTAAAGCAATTTTAAAGGCTGATTTAGATATTTCCTGATGTTTACCTTTTATGAGATACCAGGCGTGGATGCTCATTACCAGGAAAGCTCCGGCCAGAAATGCACCTTGTAAAACATGCCATAGTCGATCTACGCTGGATGGATTGAAAACCATCGTCCAGAAATCAGTTATCTCTGCCCGGGCAGCTAAGCCTTCACCAACAATATGGAAACCATCGGGTGTTTGCTGCCAACTGTTTGCTACAACAATCCACACGGCAGAAAATACCGATCCCAGAAAAACCCCCAGAGTAGCTATAAAGTGAACCTTGGGACTAACACGGTTCCAACCGAATAGGAGGACTCCCAGAAAGCCACTCTCCAGCGCGAAGGCAAATATCCCCTCGGCTGCCAGTGCACTGCCAAAAACATCACCAACAAAACGCGAATAAGTGGCCCAGTTAGTTCCAAATTCAAATTCCATCACAATGCCGGTAGCTACACCAACACCAAAAGTAAGAGCGAAAATCTTTGTCCAGAACCTGGCCAGAATTTCATATTCCTTGTTTCCCGTTCTCAAGTACTTGCCCTCCATCAAAACCATTATCAAACCCAAGCCTATACTTAGAGGTGGATAGATGTAATGAAAAGAAATAGTGAAGGCAAATTGTAATCTAGATAAGATCTCTATGTCCATGGTTAATGCTTCTGTTTTGAAAAGATAACTAATTTAGATAAAATTTCTAAATTGAGTTAATCCTTATAGATATTTGGAAGAGAAACTTTAAACTTTATAACCAATAACCGGATTCCAATAATGAGTGCAGCAGGTATAAATTGTTGGTATACAGGAGGCAATTCCAGCAAGGATAATAAAACATAAATGGATCCTCCCAGAATACTAACTGTAGCATAGATTTCTTTTTTGAAGATAACCGGAACCTCATTTACCAGAATATCACGAAGTACACCACCAAATGCACCGGTTAGTGTGCCTAGAGCAACACAACTAACATATTGTAAATCTGCTCCAATTCCGATTTCCACACCTATAACCGTATATAGTCCTAATCCAACTGTATCAAACAGTAGCAAGGTCTTTCGCAGGTAGTTGAGTCTAGATTTGAAAACAATAGCAATGATTGTACCGGCAATAATGACGTAGATATAAATTGGATCAACAAGCCAAAAAACTGGTTTTCCAATTAGCACATCCCGGATAGTCCCGCCGCCAACAGCTGTGGCAAAAGCAATAATAAACAAGCCAAAGGGATCAAGCCTTTTTTGCATTGCCGTTAGTGCTCCGGAAATGGCAAAGGCCACCGTTCCAATAACTGCCACCCAGTAAATTATTTCATCCATTTTCTTGCGCTTTCAAAATTATTTAAAGTGTTAGCCGCTGCAAAGTTAAACTTAACATCAAATATAGCACAACCCGATTGCCCACAGCCCGTCACCTCTCATTTCTCACCTAATTTCCCCATCTTTGCCTAGTGAAAATCAAAACAATATGAATTATTCAAAGGCTAAGATACTTTCTTATCTAAGCATTTTAACGCTTATAATCCTTGGCTTCGCTTGTGATAACAGCAAGACAGAAAGTTTGAAAGGCGCGAAACCCAATATCATATACATCCTTGCTGATGATTTGAGCTATCGTGACTTAAGTGTTTATGGTCAGGAAAGATATTCAACCCCCAACCTTGATAATCTGGCTACCGGTGGGGTGCGCTTTACACAGGCTTATGCAGCTGCACCCGAATGTGCTCCATCGAGAGGCTGCTTGATGACCGGCCTTCATACAGGACATGGGCCCATCAGGATAAATTCCAGCGCAAGGGGACAGGATAACCTCAGAGATGAAGATATTACTATTGCTGAGGTTTTGAAAGAAGCTGGTTATAATACCGGGTTCACAGGCAAGTGGGGCATTGGTCTGCCTGAGACAGAGGGTGTTCCTTATAAGCAGGGATTTGACTATGCCTTTGGGTATTACGACCAGGGTAGGGCGCATACCTATATTCCCTTCTATCTTTGGGAGAATGATAAATACATTAAATACCCTGAGAATTTCAAGTTTGATATGCCAAAAAGGTATAAGCAGGACAGGCCATCAAACACTTATGATGAAAATGGAAAACTGTATATTGAAGAGCTGGATGATCCCTACGGATATACCTACTCAGAAGACGAGATAGAAAAAGCTGCCTTCCGCTTTCTTGAGAAAAACGACCCGGAAAAAACTAATAAGCCATTCTTCCTTTATTACGCTACTCAATTACCTCATGGACCGGTTATTGTCCCTGATTTGGGTGTTATGCAGGAACCCGATAGTATTTATATCCAGACACGAGAATGGGCTGCTATGGTAATAAAGTTGGATAATTTTGTTGGTGAGCTGGTAAGCTATCTTAAGGAAACAGGAGCCTATGACAATACCCTGATTTTCTTCTCCTCCGATAACGGTTACTCTATGTGTGGATATATGGCCAGAGGGAATGCTCCTGACTGGCCGGATGACCCTTGGTTGCAGAATAAGGGGCCTTTCACAGGTGGAAAATTTTCTGTTCTTGAAGGAGGAAACAGGATACCTTTTTTTGCCAGCTGGCCTGCTAAATTCAAACCGGGAATAATCAACGAACCTGTTTGGCTTCCTGATTTTTTTCCGACAGCCAGCACTCTTGCCGGCTTGGATCCAGCTAATTACCAAACAGATGGTATTAGTCTGCTACCCGCATTACAAGGTGAAAAGGATAAGTTTGTAGGTCATGAGTATATGTATTTCTCAAAAGCAAGAGAGCAGGCTGTCAGAATGGGCCCCTGGAAAGCATACCGTAAAGATCCTGGAAGTAAGATAGAGTTATATTTAATCGAAGAGGATACCTACGCACTAAGAAATCTGGCTTCTCTTTATCCTGATATTGTTGAAAAAGCCAGAGGGATCATGCAAACTGAGCATATCCCTCATGAGTGGTATTGGAATCCTGATGAGACCAGAGAAGAATATATGTTAAAGGTCAAGCGTGCTCAGGATACTGGCAACAAATTACCCTCATACAGACCAAATGGCATGAGTATTCTGCCCTGGGACAAGTAGAGGAAAGGATGGGAATACTATTTTCTGTATCCCCATCCTGCGCCGCGTCCGCCGCAACGACCAGCGCCATAACCGACAGCTCGCCAGGCGCCTCGTCCGGCTCCGCGACCGTATCCTTGTCCATATCCACGACCACCTGCAGCTCTGCCTAAGCCCTGACCAGGATAACCTTGTCCACGTCCTGTTCCTTGCTGGAGATTTAAGCTCTTACCTCTTGCCGCTGGAACCAATGCCCAAACTTCTTCCTGATGCTTAGCTTTTAATGCATTCATCTGTGCTCTCATCTCGTTTTTTATCTCCCAGTTGCGAGTACCTTGAAGTTTAGTGCGAAGTGGAGCCATTGCAGCCTGATGATCTTTTTGCATCTGGGCTATCTTGGCTTGCAATTCAGGAGAGAGATCCAAACCGGTGAGGCAATAACCATAGGTATTGTATTCCTGCGCCATGGCATAACCATTTCCCTGTGCAGCCTGCGTATTGTATTGTGCTGCCTGAGTATTCTCTTGTGTTGTCTGAGCGCTCACCTGAACACTCATTCCAGCCATAAAGCCAAGTACAATTAGTAATGTTGTTATCTTTTTCATGATATATGATTTATGGTTTTTATTCCATTTGTTGCATTCCACGTCTTCCATATCCTCTGCCACCTGATCCTTGTCCCCTGGGAGTATTCAGCTGATTATCATCATTTAACAGATCTCTGAACAGACCGTCAAGTGTTATCTTCTGCTCAGGTGTACATACCGACTTCAAACCTAAATAGAACTCTGAGGTTAGCATTTTTAGCTCAGTATGTAGATTCCCGATCTCTGTGGCAATATTATGTAACTGTAGAGTATCCGGATTGGTACTTCCAAGCTCATCTACCAAATCAAGACGAGCATGGGACAGATCACGATAAATTTGATTTGCCGTTTGGTTGAAGGAACGATTTAAATTTCTGAACACATTTTGTTGCTCATCATCTAATTGCAACTTGTCTGAAAAGAACTTGGTGCGATGACTGCCGGGAATATCTTCACCTGTAACAGTTTCGGTAGTCTGATCTTTATGTTGATTAATAAATCTAACAACAGAAATTACTGTAACAATATTGATGACAAGCAAGAGAACAGCCAGCGTGTACAACAATTTTCGTGATAGGCTTAGCTTTTTCATTTCGCAGAACTATTAAAGTTAAATAACATCTGCTCAATAGGTTCATGCCCCATTT
>CAYUNU010000242.1:0-6079 GCA_964446195.1 uncultured Porphyromonadaceae bacterium
GCAAGGTGTGGCATGGTTTGATGCCCTTCAAATGTATCCCGATCCTTTAATAAAATACGGTGTCAAAAAGGAATCGAAGAGTTTTGAGATTACAGTGAGTGCTGAGAATCCTGAATATGAAATAAGATATAATCTTGATGGTGTTATTCCAGGCATGAGCTCTACCTTGTACAAAGGCCCCATCAAGCTCAATAAAAGTGCTGTCCTGGTCGCAGGCATCTTTGATGAAGGCAAGCTGATAAACTATTCCTCCAAATCCTTCAATGTTCATTTGGCAACAGGGAAAAGCCCTGAGTATTCCAATAAATTCTCCGAAAGATATAATGCAGGAGGTAGATACGGCCTGGTTGATGGGATCCGAGGCTCAAGAAACTATACAGATGGACTGTGGCAAGGGTTCCTGGCAAATGATATGGTTGCAACCATTGACCTAGGCGAAGAAATGCCAGTAAAAACTGTTATGACAGGTTGCCTGCAAGACACAAGATCATGGATATTCATGCCAGCAAGCGTGTCAATATACGGATCAAAAGATGGAAAGTTTTTTACCTTTCTGGGAAAAACAGATAACGATGTTGATCCGAGAACTACAGGATCTGTAAGAAAGGATTTCACAGTAACGTTTTCACAGCAAAACTTTAGATACATTAGAGCAATCGCCGACAATATAGGAGTATGTCCTGATTGGCATAATGGAAAGGGCCAGGGAGCGTATCTATTTGTTGATGAGATTATTGTAAAATAATCATAATATAACAGTCAAATAATAAATTTATCCTGATGTTAAAAAAAACTATTTCGAAGCTAAGCCAGTTTTTCACTTTCATAATATTTTTGGTTCTGTTCCCAAACTGCACAAAACAAAGTCCCGTGGTTAAAATAATTCCTGAGCCGGCAGAAATGACAATAGCTAAAGGAGTGTATAGAATCTCTTCTAAGTCACCAATTTATGTTAACGAGAACCAGACAGGGTTGGCTAAGGTCGCGGATTTCTTAATCGAAAGAATAGAAGCATCCAGCACCTTGGATCTTGATATTCAACTTATTGACCATGATCCGGGAAAGGGAATATATATCCATTCTGATAGTCCTCTATTCTCCAACAACCCGGAAGCATACGAATTAGTCACAACAAGCAGCGGGATAAATATTAATGCATCCTCAGCCAAAGGTGCTTTTTATGCTGTCCAAACCCTTCTTCAATTATTACCTCCTGATGTTTTTGGAAATGAAAAAGTATTATCCCCAAAAGACCTGATAGTTCCAATAGTGAATATCAAAGATGAACCCCGATATGCCTGGAGAGGAATGCACCTCGATGTTGGTCGCCATCTCTTCCCTGTGGAATTTATAAAAAAGTATATTGACCTTATCGCCATGCATAAGATGAATATCTTTCATTGGCACCTTACAGAAGATCAGGGATGGAGAATCGAGATTCAGAAATATCCCCGCCTAACCGATATTGGAGCCTGGAGGGAAACAGAAAATGGAGAGAAATATGGGGGATTCTATACCCAGGATCAGATCCAGGAGGTAGTGGAGTATGCCGCATCAAGATTTATTGATGTGATGCCTGAAATTGAATTACCCGGCCACTCTGTTGCGGCCTTGGCCTCCTATCCCGAGCTCGCATGTACCGAGGGCCCCTTTAAGGTAAGAACAGCCTGGGGAGTATCCGAGGATGTGTACTGTGCCGGGAAAGAAATAACCTTCGATTTTCTGCATGATGTGATCGATGAAGTGGTGGAATTGTTCCCTTTTGAATATTTCCATATTGGCGGTGACGAATGCCCCAAAGTAAGATGGGAAGAATGTGATGATTGTCAGAAGAGAATTCGCGATGAAAACCTCAAGGATGAACACGAACTGCAGTCATACTTCATCAGCAGAATAGAAAAATACCTGGCAACAAAAAATAAAAAACTAGTTGGTTGGGATGAAATCCTCGAAGGCGGACTGGCACCTAATGCTACTGTTATGTCGTGGCGCGGTGAAGAAGGCGGAATAGCAGCTGCCCAGCAAAAACACGATGTTATCATGACACCAAATACATATCTGTACTTCGACTATTATCAAGGCGACCCTAAAACTGAACCCAAGGCTATCGGAGGATTTTTACCAATGGAGAAAGTATATTCCTATGATCCTACTCCTGATGCCCTAAACACATCAGAGGCAGAGCATATACTTGGAGCTCAAGGCAATGTGTGGACTGAATATATCTCAACAAGCGAAAAAGTTGAATACATGGCCCTACCCCGGATGTGTGCGCTGGCCGAACTGGTATGGACACCTCAGAACCTTAGAGACTACGAAAGATTCATCTATAGAATGGGAGCTCATTATGCCCGCCTGGATGCCATGGATGTTAATTACCGAATCCCACCACCAGTGATTAAGGAATCCAACTATGTGTTTCTGCGTAAACAGGAAGTAGTATTGCACAAAGCCATGGATGAAGCCGACATCAGATATACTACCGATGGAACTGACCCTGATGCCAACTCACTACTATATACCGACACTCTGACCTTTGATAATGATGCAGTTATTAAGGTTAAGACAGTAATGAAATCAGGACAAGCAAGTGTTGCCCTCACAATAATTCTTGATAAACAAGCTCCCGAGCCAGGCCTGGAATTGGATAAACCAGTTCAAGGATTGAGCTATAGCATCTTTAAAGGTTCTTTCAAATCAACTACTGAACTGGAGATACTTGATGCAGATGAAAGAGGAGAAACATCAGGATTTAACTTCCCCAAACCCGAACGTAAAGACAGCTATGGAATGATCATGGCCGGTCATCTGAAGATTGAAAAGTCTGGTGTTTACCGATTCTATACAAAATCAGATGATGGAACAGTTTTGAAAATCGAAGATAAGGTGGTGGTCAATAACGACGGTTGGCATGCCCCTACCCAAAAATCGGGAGCAGTGGCCCTGGGAGAAGGATGGCATAGGATACAATTGGACTTTGTCCAGGCTGGTGGAGCCCAATTTCTGGAGGTTCTCTGGTCGGGCCCCGACTTTGAAAAACAGGAGATACCAAAAGAAAAACTGGCTTCAATGATGACGATGATGCCAATGATGCAGAAACGTTAGTTATGAGTTATGAGTTATGAGTTTGAGTTTAAATAAATGTTTATGAGACTATTTAAGATTTTTGCATTCCTGTTTTTATTAGCACTAATTTCATGTAACGAGGACCAAAAACCTAACATTATCTACATCATGGCCGATGATCTTGGATATGGAGATATAGGTGTCCAGGGCCAGGAGATAATCAAGACTCCTAACATCGACAGAATGGCTTCGGAAGGACTTCGCTTCACTCAACACTATTCGGGCAGTACAGTTTGTGCTCCATCCAGATGCTGCCTGATGACTGGCTTGCATACCGGCCATGCTTCTGTGCGGGGAAACAAGTCGATGAAGCCCGAAGGACAAGTTCCTATGCCCGCAGGTACAGTTACAGTTGTTGGACTTCTTAAAAACGCCGGGTATGCAACAGGGATTTTTGGTAAATGGGGCCTGGGTGGCCCAGGAACAGCGACTGACCCAAACAATGCAGGTTTCGAAGAATTTTATGGATATAACTGCCAACGTCATGCACATAGGTATTACACCCCCTACTTGTGGCATAACAACGATAGAGACTCTTTTCCCGAAAATCTAAATGACAAGCTCAAAACCTACAGTCAGGATAAAATCATGGAGCACTGCCTTAAGTTTATTGTGGATAATAAGGATAAACCATTCTTCTTATATGCTCCCTTCACAATACCTCACGCCGAGATTCAAGGTCCGGAAGAAGACAGAGCTGCATACATGGGTATGTTCGAAGAAAAAACCTTTAATGGAGGCGGTAATTACAGATATCAGGAGAATCCCAGAGCCACCTTTGCAGGTATGGTTTCAAGACTCGACAGTGATATTGGAAAAATACTTGAGCTGTTAACAGAACTGGGTCTTGAAGAAAAAACAATGGTATTTTTTACCAGTGATAACGGTCCCCATCAGGAAGGAGGTGCCGATCCCGATTTCTTCAATAGCAACGGCATTTATCGCGGCATAAAAAGAGACCTCTATGAGGGAGGTATCCGGATACCCTTTATCGCCTGGAACCCCGGCAATATTCAACCCGGAATAACAAACCATTTAGCCGCCTTCTGGGACTTTATGCCAACAGCTTTAGAAATAGCAGACATAGATAATCCAGTTGAAATTGATGGTATCTCATATCTGCCAACACTACTGAATAAGAAACAAAAACAGCATGATTATTTGTATTGGGAGTTCCACGAACGTGGTGGTAAACAGGCTATTAGAAAAGGCAACTGGAAAGCAGTGAAATTACAGGTATCAAAAAACTTAAATCCTGATATTGAACTATATAACCTCATTGATGACCCGGGAGAACAAAATAATATAGCTGACAAACATCCTGAGATTATTAAAGAGATGATTAATATATTTGCCAACGCCAGAACAGCCGATCCAAATTGGCCATTGCTAGCAAATGAGAAAAAGTGACGGGTGACGAGTGACAAAAAATTAATCTTTCCCTCTTTGTTTAAGGGGGATACGAAAAACTATGATGAAAAAAATCTGCGACCAATTTCAAATTGAAGGAACGTTCTTAAAAGCCTACCCATACGGTTCTGGGCACATCAATGATACTTACAAGGTAGAAACCCTTGAAAAGGATAAGTTTGATTATATCCTGCAAAGGGTAAATCATAATGTGTTTAAAGATGTCCCCGGATTAATGGAGAATGTGCTTAGAGTCACCTCTCACATCAGGAAAAAGATGGAAGGTATTGAAGGAAGTAATCCTGATCGCGAAGTCCTTACCGTTATTCCAACAATGGACGGTAAATCTTATCATAAGGATGAAGATGGTAATTTCTGGAGGATGTACATCTTTATATGGGATAACAGAAGCTACGACCTGGTGGATTCACCCGAGAAAGCTTTTGAAGGTGGCAGTATGTTTGGTAAGTTCCAGGCTCTGTTGGCCGACCTTCCCGGTAAACCCCTGAATGAGACTATACCAAATTTTCACAACATCGAATGGCGTTTGGACACCTTCGAGGAAACACTCCGCAGAGATCCCGTTGGACGTGCTAGCCAGATCCCTAATGAAATAAAATTTGTTAGAGACAGGGCAGAGGAAATGAAAACCATTCTTAACCTTGGCAAAGAAGGTCTTATCCCCCAGCGTATTACTCATAACGACACGAAATTCAATAACGTCCTCCTAGATCAAAATGATAAAGGATTATGTGTGATCGACCTCGACACTGTGATGCCGGGATATGTGCATTACGACTTTGGCGATAGCATCAGAACCAGCACAAACACCGCCGCAGAAGATGAAGCCGACCTTTCCAAAGTTGAGATGGATATTACATTATTTGAAGCCTATGCCAAAGGCTTCCTAGAGCATACCCGTAACACACTAAATGAAGTGGAGATCGACCACCTGGCCTTCGCCGGAAAACTCTTCCCCTTCATCATTGGACTCCGGTTTATAACCGACCATGTTGATGGTGATAACTACTTCAAAATACACCACGAAGGTCATAACCTCCAACGCGCCAGAGCACAATTCAAACTCCTCCAATCAATGGAAAGACAGTTCGAAGAAATGAAGGATATAATTGAGAAGTTGAAATAACAAATAATTAGTTACCACTAGCTTCAGCTAGTGGATGTTGGCAATCATAATATTTCGCATCTTAATACTCATAAACCCCTATACCTTGTCATTATGAAAAAGATCGCTTACCTCTTGAACACGTTCAACAAACTCTTCATCGCCCCTTACGCCAGCCTATCATCTCCATTGCTGGTATTGATTATCCTGATGTTAACAGTGTCATGCGACGCGCCTGAGACAAAAACCGCTGTCCCTCCAGGAGGAGGTGGAGAAGCAAATCCTGAGTTAAGTACAAATGTCGAAGCCATGCAAAACTTCCAGGATATGCGCTTTGGGATGTTTGTTCACTGGGGACCTGTATCCCTGAAAGGGACCGAGATCGGATGGTCGCGGGGCAGAGAAATCCCTATCTCC
>CAYUNU010000243.1:0-6060 GCA_964446195.1 uncultured Porphyromonadaceae bacterium
GGGTGTTTTGTCCTGCGGCGACTGAATTAGCACCAATGAACTTGGTTTCATTGTCAGTATTTAGTTCCAGGAAGCCGGCATCGCCCCATCTGAATCCATCAGTGGACCCTTTTATAAGCCAACCATGATCCGACTCCTCGAAATTTTCAAAATAAGGAAGATCCATTATACTCAAAGGAGTTACAGAAACGGCATTACTATGCTCAGATTCACCATTATTTACTCCCTCATAAACTGCTGTAACTGTGTAAATGTAATTTTCACCTTCTACAATTGTCCTGTCGACATACTGAGATATATTAACAGAGGCCAGTCTTTCGCCATTTCTATATACCACATAATTTTTTAACCCCGGCACTGAGCTAGGGTACCAATCAAGAGAGACCTTATCATCAGTAAGAGTAAAGACCAATTTTGTTGGCGGATATAATTGTACTATTTTAATCTCAAAGCTTATGGAATCTCCCGCACTTGACACATTGAAGATATCTAGTCCTCCCGGACCGCCGTTACCATTATTGTATAAAAAACAGGCAGGGTCGGTATTGTCATTGATAGCATTTTTACCTGAGTTACCCATAGCAGCACTAGAAAGAACACCTTCCTTATTTAAGGTTCCACCAGGCCTGTACACATATACCTCATCTGGCGGACCACCTGCATTTCCATTCCCAGCATTGGGGTTAATTCTATAAACGACCAGGCCTGTACCCGGTGCTGAATTTTCATAACGGCCTTCTTTTTTCCTATATTCCAACACGAAGTATTCGGAAGTACTAAGAGGAGATTTTATCTTGTAAACATTTTGCTCCGGATTTGACAGAGGGTAGAGCGAGTAAGCACCTGATTCTTTGATTTCTGTAAGATTAGAAATCCAATCACCATATTTGTATTTCATGAAAGCCCCCATTGATTGAGGAGGATTGGCATTAGCATCCATGATATCCCAGCGTCCAACCGCCGTTGGTGTACCTTCCGGTGCATCGTAATGATATAAATCGGGAGCTCCCAATACATGGAAAAATTCATGGCACAAGGTCCCAACACTAAATCCGCTCTCCAACATCAGGAGGTAATCCCACACCCTCTTGCCATTAATTCTTGCATCTTCATTGTAGAGCGACCAACGATGAGGCCATAAGAGATCCGACCAACCAGCTGCACTCCCTTGCATCACAAAACACACATTATCCACCCTGCCATCGTCATTCATATCAACATCCAGTGTATCCGGAATTTGAGAATCCACAAATTCTATAGCTCTTTTCATAAGAGCATGCTCGCGGCTCCCACTTTGTCCGTCTGAGTATCCATCAGGATTAGCCGAGGATTTTTTCAGAAAATACCCTCTGGGTTTTTCATCAATATAAACAACACTGGTTGTATCCGGGGATTCCGGATAATGATAAGTATCAATAAAAAGGCGATTATAGGACACCTCTCTGTAATAATCCTTCAATGACACTGAATCCTCATGGGAAAAGAAGGGCTTATAATATGCTCTTGTTTTGTTGAATAGACTATCATCGGCAAAGGCAATATATACAACTAAATTGTTTACCTGCCCAGTAGTGGGAGCATCTTTTAAGGACTTAAAAGGCACTGAATACAGTTCTTTTCTTTCCTGATATAACCTTGATGAAATTTTTGCGTTGACTGGAATCCCTTTGGAAGCCGGATCAACAGAATTGACGGTATACTTTGAGGGAACAACCTTTTCTCCATCACGGATACCATAATAGAAATATCCATCATCAGGATTAAGAACTATCGTATAACCATTTGCATCATGAAGCCAATGGTAAAACTCATCACCAGTGGCAAAACATGAAATCACCTCTCCATTGGGTTGAGTGATTGTTTGGGGAACATTCTCCAGGTAGGCAGCGTTTGCAGGACTGATACCCGCAAAGATGATGATGAAGCTTATTATGAGTTTATGTATTTTTTTTAGCATTGCTCAAAAATGAATTTTGGTTATAGAAAATGAGTAGTGGGTGTGAGTTTGTTAGTTATTAATTATCAGTTTTTTATAAATGAAGGAATCACCAACTTCGATCCTCAAGTAATATAGTCCAAGCGCCAAGTCGCCAACATCAATTCTTAAGGATTCTGAAATATTCCTATTTATTCTCTTGACTATCATTCCGCTTATGTTAACTACATCAATTTTTATCGGCATAAAATCCGAATTTAAATAAGAGACAATAATGTAGCTATTAGCAGGGTTTGGGTAGATTATTATTGCTTCATCGAAGCTGACCTCTTCTATGCCCGTTCCATTTCTTAGATCGAGATGCATACGCATTGTATCAGGAGAGCAGGGCGGGCTGTACGACACCATTTCAACATCAAACTCCAGCTTGCTGCGGTATGGATGTACTGGATTCAATTCGGTGGATATATTACCATCTCCAAAGTCCCATAAGACATATCTGGTATGCTCTGTAGTATTTGTAAAACTGATGGTCAGACCATCCCGTTCATAAGAAAAATCAGCCTTTGTTTCCCAGGAGACATCGATGAAATTGTCCTTGATTTCGTGATCAAGATGATTAAGCATAAGATGAACCCTCTTCATCCCACCGGTAGAGTATTTTACTTCGTGGGGGCCCTGCTCGTTGGAGTATCTTGGTTCAGCCCCTTCTCCAAAATCCCACGACCAATGGGTGACTGGTCCTCTTGAAGAATCACTAATGACAAGCGTATTAAACTGGCAGATCAGACTAGTATCAACAGCAAATTCCGGGACAGGTTTATCCTCAACATTAAAAATATGGATATTATCAATCCCGGCACCCTTGCCAACGCCATTAAAATCACTATAAAAAAACCCTAGTTGAATAAGTGTATTCTTTGCATTCTCCGGGAAATATCCATAATACCTTACCCAGTCGGAAAAGGACTGGGTTGAATCAAGTCGGAAAACCGGGTACCAAAGACCATTATCAAAGCGCCTGTACATCAGGAAAAAATAATCGACATGAGGAACCTGCTGAAACACATAGTCAAAGCTTATTGCAGCACCTTCCATTTCCCGCAGATCCAGAACAGGAGAAATCAAATAATCCGTAACCTTATTTGCGGGACCAGCTGAATCAGAACGAATCCCAATCACCTTTGAATTATTACCTTCAAAACCTAAAGAATCAGCCTTCTTCCATTGGAAGGTTTTTTCTGATGCCCCTAACTGCCATCCGGCAAGAGAGTCTTCAAAATCAATCTCATAAGGTAGGGTCATTGATTGCCAAGGGGTAATACTTACATCAGGAGTTGGTAGAGAAAAGCCAGGTGTATCTCCTGTATATTCGGCCAATAGATAGTATGTATATGTAACTCCATTTTGCACCATAGTATCGCGAAAATGTGTTTCCCAGGTAGATCCAATCTGCTCTCCATCCCTGAATATATTGTAGTGGGAAAGGCTACTGACCAGTGGCTCATCCCAAAACAGCTGCACAAAGTTATCACCAGACATAACCTTCATGGCAAAAGGTCTGTCGTGCTGAGGCTGATTATTGGGTTGGATACCAAACAAGGCTGCTTGCCCCTTAGTGAAATCCCCTCCTCCATCTGCCATAGCTTCAAGGCGATAATAGCCATCACCTGTCCCGTTCCAGCCCCAATTGAAATGGAAAAAGAACTCATCCCTAAAACCATCAATAATAAAAGCATGACCAAGGCCTCCTTCAGGATCAGTACCCCTATAAAAAACCGGGCGCTCATTAACAATATCCTGCCTTAGTAACTGGGCCCAATCATTATAAGAATACAATCCCTTCTCTCTGAAAATCATATCAGAATTATATGAAAAATACTCAACCATGGCATTAGCTGCGTGAACAGATGAATTTGATCCGGATTCATTTGGAGCATAGTTCATAAAGGTACCAACCCCAACATGAAAAAGTAAAAGGGCAGATGCATTTGAGGCCTCAGCAGAGTACATTTGATCCCATTGGTAATGAGTTGTATCAAACACAGCCTCAACAGTTCCATATTCCCGGTGCGCTGATGGTATGTATGAATTTTGACCACGCCCTTTAACAGGCCAGTCCCACTTCTTCATTATCTGCCCTAAAGCAACTGCAACGCATCCTACCGGAGCATGATGGCCACTTTCGTCCGAAGGACAATATTTATTCCATGGAAAGGCTTGTCCCCATTGTGTATTAATAAGTGGTTCAACGAACTCATCGAAGCCAGGCTCATCGGGCGAGTCTTATTTAACAATTTTTTTTCCTGATTTTTTTGCATCCCCTAAATGTTTAGAAAAACCTGGCAGCCATTCTCTATAGAGAGGATGTTCAGGGTCATCAGGCAAATAATTATCAAGAGAGTAAGCCAATATAAGGGGTTGACTATCATTAGAAAAAATCAGGAATCCTGAATCATCAAAACCTGCAATATAAATATTCTCCCTTCCATCAGCCCCGATAAGTTTCAGTTGAGCCGGGCCAATATTACTTTTAAGATTATGATATTGCGAATACCATCCCTCAGCCCAATCGAAAGCCTCATCCTTTGTCATCGACTGACTGTGAAGGCTTTGGGGAATAAAAAAGCAAGCCAGGCATAATAGTCCAAGCGATAATGTGATATAGTCCCTTAATCTCTTCCTACTCATTCCTCTCCAAGAGTAATCCTGTGTACAACAATTTATTGGGGGTGCTAAGATAATAATTTCTTTATGTGAAAAGCACCGACTGGAAAGACTCTTTTTTTATCAGGACAACCAAGTCTTCTGATGGCAATGCAATACGAGACGTTTATGGTTTTCTTGCTGGATATTTGAGGTATTTAGATAAATTTTGCACATTTGCCAATTCATTTTTTAACATTTACATTATGAAAGATTACTTCAAGCAGTACCCCGATAAAGATGGATTCTTTAAAGAATATGGTGGATCATTTATTCCTCCCGACCTACAGGAAGAGATGAATAGGATTACTGAAGCTTATTTTACCATCAGTAAATCACATAACTTTATTTCTGAGCTGCGAAGTATTCGAAAACATTTTCAAGGACGCCCAACCCCAGTATATTATTGCCAGAATTTGTCTGCAAAATATGGTGGACGTATCTATCTAAAGAGAGAAGACCTGAATCATTCAGGAGCGCACAAACTTAATCACTGCATGGGTGAAGCTCTTCTTGCCAAGTATATGGGCAAGAAGAAATTGATAGCTGAAACCGGTGCCGGTCAGCATGGTGTTGCCCTGGCAACTGCCGCTGCTTATTTTGGCCTGGAGTGCGAGATTCATATGGGAGAAGTAGATATTAAAAAAGAGCATCCCAATGTAGTAAGAATGAAAATACTGGGCGCTACAGTGGTGCCTGTAAGTCATGGATTAAAGACTCTCAAAGAAGCTGTTGACTCAGCCTTTCAGGCATATCTGCAAGATCCCATTAGCACAATCTATTGCATTGGTTCTGTTGTTGGCCCTCATCCTTTTCCGATGATGGTTAGAGATTTCCAAAGAGTTGTGGGTATTGAAGCACAAGACCAATTTCATGAGATGACAGGCGAAGAGCCAGATCATGTGGTTGCATGTGTTGGAGGTGGAAGTAATGCGATGGGTCTATTCTCAGGATTTCTGGAAAATGAGTCGGTTGAATTGCATGGTGTTGAGCCTGCCGGAATATCGAATAAAACAGGAGAGCACGCAAGCACAATTACCTATGGAAAACCAGGAACAATTCACGGTTTCAAGTGCTATTTATTACAAGACGAAAATGGAGAACCTGCTCCTGTTCATTCGGTAGCCAGCGGTCTGGATTATCCGGGTGTTGGTCCGGAGCACAGCATGCTTCACGATATCAAACGCGTGCATTACGGATCAGCCAATGATGCTGAGGCCATTGATGCTTTTTATGAGCTCAGCCGTTTAGAAGGAATTATTCCTGCTCTTGAAAGCGCTCATGCTGTGGCATATGGGCTAAAACTTGCTAAAGAAAATCCCAAAAAATCAATATTAATCAACCTTAGCGGAAGAGGCGACAAAGACCTTGACTATGTTGTTGATACATATGGATTGCCGGAAGACCCAAAGTAAGCT
>CAYUNU010000244.1:0-6059 GCA_964446195.1 uncultured Porphyromonadaceae bacterium
AGTTGAGGCAATACTATTGAAGGAGGGCCATATAAGTAAAAATCTGGATGAGATTGATAGAAATGAATTGATTAGCATTCTGATTAACAGAGATATAAAAGTTGATGTTAATGATTTCAATGATGACTTAATCAAGGATACTATTAATAACATCAGTCAACTGAGTTTCATTCAGAATAAAAACGGAGAGGAAGGATGTAACCGCTATATAATAAGTAACTCCGAAGACATATTTTCGGTACTTTTTGTCTATGCTTTATTGAGATGGTTTGGCCCTTATTCTAAAAATGCTCCATTTGACATAATTCCATTGTTCGAAACTCTCGTTGGCATGAGTGCTTCGGAGAGTATTATCAACGAGCTATTTGCAATCCCCGAATATATGGCTCATCTTAAATTCCGAAGAGATAAACAGACGATCATGTTGGGATTTTCTGATGGCACTAAAGACGGCGGCTATATGAAGGCCAATTGGTCGATTTTTAAAACCAAAGAAAATTTATCCGCTGTTTGCGAAAAACATGGTATAAAAGCAATTTTCTTCGATGGCAGAGGGGGCCCTCCATCCAGAGGCGGAGGAAAAACCCACAGGTTTTATTCAGCCCAGAGCAATTCTATTGCAAACCATGAGATCCAGCTAACCATTCAGGGACAAACAATAACAAGCAAATATGGTTCTAAGGAACAGTTCATACACAACTGTGAGCAACTACTTACTGCCGGCTTATCCCGGAATACAATTTCAAAACAAAATGATATTCCTGATGATAAAAGAAAGCTTATTGAAGATCTTTCAAATATAAGCCTTGAAAAATATCAGTCCTTGAAGAACCATGACCTGTTTATTCCATACCTGGAGCATAAAAGCCCCTTGAAATATTACGCACAGGCAAATATTGCAAGCAGGCCCGGGAAAAGAGGCAGTAAGCTTAAGTTAGAGCTTAAAGATCTAAGAGCTATTTCATTTGTGGGAGCCTGGAGTCAGCTAAAACAGAACATACCAGGATATTTTGGTATTGGGACTGCCCTGAAAGCTCTTGAAGAAAATGGCAAGTTGGAAGATCTAAAGAAAACCTTTAATGAAACGCCCTTATTTAAAGCCCTGATTCTTACGAGTATGATGTCCTTGAGTAAATCAAATTTCGGGCTTACAGAATATTTGAAAGAGGATAAAAAATTTGGCGCATTTTGGACAATTCTTAAGGAAGAATATGAGCTTTCGAAAGAAATGATATTGAAAATTTCGAACTATTCTGAGCTGCTTGAAGAGGAGCCCATATCAATAGAATCTATCAAACTCAGGGAAAAAATCGTTCTTCCCTTGCTGGTAATTCAGCAGTACGCATTGCAAAAGATCAGTAATGATTGTAATTTTAAAAGCCAATATGAAAAGATAATTATCAGGTCTCTTTACGGCAATATCAATGCCAGCAGAAACTCCGTATAAACAAACCAGCAAACATGAAAACATCAATCACACGAAGAAACTTCTTAAATAAATCGGCAGTAGCAGCTTCCGGCATTCTTGTAGCCCCTCATTTGGTTAGCTGCTCAGCCAACAGTAAAGTAAATATTGCAGTTATTGGATCAGGAGGTAGAGGGATTCAGAACTGGACCCCTATGGAAAACGAGAATATAGTTGCCTTTTGTGATGTAGATGACAGGATGTTGGGAAAAGCCAATGAGCTTTATCCTGATGTTCCTCGTTTCAAGGATTTCCGCCGGATGTTTGATAAGATTCATCGGGATATTGATGCTGTTATAGTTTCAACACCCGACCATACCCATTTTGCTGCTACTATAGAAGCTATTGAACGCAAAAAACATGTTTATGTTGAGAAACCATTAGCACATAATGTTTGGCAGGTACGTAAGCTTAAAGAGCGGGCAGCTAAAAAGAAAATTATTTCACAGATGGGTAACCAGGGCCATGCAACTGATGGAATCAGAAGGGTTAAGGAATGGTACGAAGCTGGTATTTTGGGAGAGGTCAAAGAAGTCCATGCTTGGTTTGACGGTCCAGCTTGGGATGGAAACTGGTTTAGGAAACCTAATGAATTTCCTCCGCCTGTTGTTCCTGTTCCCTCAGAGTTAGACTGGGATCTATGGCTGGGTCCCAACCAGAAACGCGAATTCACAAATTACTATCTACCAAGAGTTTGGAGAGGTTGGTATGATTTCAGCAGCGGTATGCTAGGCGATTGGGGCTGCCATACTCTTGATGCACCATTTTGGTCCTTAGACCTTGGTGCTCCAAGCAAAATTGTCTGTGAAACTAAATCCGAAACACCAAATGGCTTCCTCGAGGATGCTTCTATTGTTAGATATGAATTCCCGGCAAGGGGAGAAAAACCACCCGTCGTTCTTAAGTGGTATCAAGGCGGCCATAAACCCGAAAACAGACCTGAGTGGGGTATGGAGAATCTACCGGCTTCCGGAATGATAATGGTTGGCAGCAAAAAATCACTGATGACAGCAGCCAGACCTGAAAATGAGAGGTTGCTGGTCCCCGAAGAAGAGTGGATTGCCTTTAATGAAAATCCTCCAACACCAACTATTCCAAGAATTGGAACAGGTCCACAACTAGAATGGATAAACGCTATCAAAGGAGATGGCCCTATGCCAGGATCAAATTTCAACTATGCCTCGGATCTTACAGAGATGGTTTTGCTTGGAGCTCTAGCACAAAAAACCAATTCAAGTCTTGAATATGATGCAGAAAATATGAAAATTACTAATCATCCGGAGTTTGACAAGTTTCTGAAAGAACCGGTTAGAGATGGTTGGGAGTAGTTTAAGCATTATTTCTCCTTTTTATAGACTCTGACGTAATCAAAGCTTACTTTGTCGGGAAATTGAGAGTTCGCAAAATCCCCACCCCAGCCGGTTAATTCCGCGCTGAGAATAATATATTCAGTTCGATTGGATACTGCTTCTGTCGTCCTCCAAGTCTCCTTTCCATCTACATAGAAGATATACTCATCTTCGGTCCACTCCAGACCAAATGTATGGAAGCCTGTTTCCAGTCCATCAATTGCCAATTCAGTACCTTCATGTTTATGGTACTGTCCATATCCATTCCAATGTAGATTATGATAAACAATATTGGTACCCTTATTAGTATGATATTCAAAAATGTCGATCTCTGTTCCGTTGACTTTTGGATTATCATCCTCCTTTCCCATTGTCGGTGATTGAAGCCAGAAGGCCACATGTGGTCCAAGCTCTTCATTCATCTTCGCCCTGCATTCAAAATATCCATATTGTGTCAGAAACTTATCCTGAGTTCCAATTTGTCCAATCTTATGCACCTCGCCCTCTTTTGTAACCTCAATTACTAAATTTCCTTCACCATCAAGATATGTATTCTCTTCAGACACAAGCCCAAAGCCTCTTTGAGTTCCAGTAGCCCTGAAGTCCCATTTTGAAGTGTCCATTTCCACTCCATCAAACTCATCATTCCATAACAGAGAATAATCAGGAGAAATATAAGTGGGAGTTTTAATAAGCTCTTCCTGACAAGACGCCATCAAAAAGAAAGTTGGAATAAAGTAGAAAAGGATTTTCATACTGTGTATATTTAAAACAAGTTTTAGCAAATATAATTCATAAGTGTTTACAGGATATGGACGATAGAAAAATAATATTCTCAATGGAAGGGGTTAATAAGATTTACCCTCCAAACAAACAAGTACTTAAAAACATCTGGCTATCCTTTTTCTACGGAGCCAAAATCGGAGTCATTGGATTAAACGGATCAGGAAAATCAAGCTTACTAAAGATAATTGCTGGCTTGGATACTGAATTCCAGGGGCATGTTGTTTTCGATAAAGAATATAAAATCGGATTTCTATCACAGGAGCCTGATCTCGACAATAGCAAAACAGTTAAAGAAGTTGTTAAAGAAGGAGTTCAACACATTGTAGATATTGTAGATGCTTATGAAGCTGTATCAGCCAAGCTGGGGGAACCGATGGATGATGATACGATGATGAAGCTTATTGCAGAACAGGGTGAGCTCTTGGAAAAAATGGACCAACTGGATGCATGGGAACTTGATCATACCCTGGAGGTAGCCATGGATTCCCTTCGTTGTCCACCCGATGACACTATGGTGGAAGTGTTGTCAGGAGGAGAGAAGCGTAGAGTAGCTTTATGCCGACTATTGCTTAGCAAGCCAGATATTCTCTTATTGGATGAACCAACTAACCATCTTGATGCTGAGAGTGTTCACTGGTTAGAAGTTCTACTGAAGAATTTCCCCGGAACTGTAATTTCTGTAACTCACGACAGGTATTTCCTTGATAATGTTGCAGGCTGGATACTGGAATTAGATAGAGGAGAAGGTATTCCCTGGCAAGGCAACTATAGCAGTTGGCTCGAGCAGAAAACAAATCGAATGGCTAATGAGCAAAAAACAGAAAGCAAAAGGCAAAAAGTTCTTAAGCGTGAACTGGAATGGAGCCGTTTAGCTCCTAAAGCTCGTCAGGCAAAAGGTAAAGCTCGTTTAAATGCCTACGAAACAATGAGCAGTGCAGAGATCAAGGAAAAAGAAGCCAGCCTGGAACTCTACATCCCACCTGGGCCACGTTTGGGTGATTCTGTTATAGAAATCAACAAGTTATCAAAGGCTTACGATAAGCGTCTTCTTATCGATGAACTTAGTCTAAATCTGCCGAAAAATGCTATTGTTGGAATTATTGGTCCGAATGGTGTAGGGAAAACCACCCTATTCAGGATGCTGATGGGGGAAGAAAAACCGGATTCCGGCAGTATAAGTATTGGAAGCACAGTAAAAATGGCATATGTTGATCAGTCGCATAAGGATCTGATACCCGAAAAAACCATTTATGAAGTGGTGAGTGGTGGCCTCGAAACCATAAAAATTGGCTCTACCGAAATGAATGCCAGGGCCTACCTCAGCAAATTTAACTTTGCTGGAGGTGAACAGCAAAAGAAAGTGGGTGTGCTATCAGGAGGTGAAAGGAATCGCCTCCATCTGGCCATAACTCTTAAAGAAGGAGGTAATGTGCTGCTATTGGATGAGCCTACTAATGATATTGATGTCAATACTTTAAGAGCTCTTGAAGAAGCAATCGAAAATTTTGCAGGCTGTGTGCTTGTT
Source organism: uncultured Porphyromonadaceae bacterium (assembly GCA_964446195.1). Taxonomy (GTDB): domain Bacteria; phylum Bacteroidota; class Bacteroidia; order Bacteroidales; family UBA12481; genus JAUVKA01. The sequence goes on from CAYUNU010000244.1 coordinate 5,126, forward strand.
ATATCCCACGACCGCTGGTTTATTGATAAGCTTGCAACTCATATTCTGGCCTTCGAAGATGAAGGTGATATACGCTTCTTCGAAGGTAACTTCCAGGATTATGAAGCTAATAAGCTTGAACGACTGGGCGACATAACACCACGAAGACCAAGGTTTAAGAAGCTACTTTGATACAGGCTGCTCAAGTTGATATTCTTTATCATACAAATCAACTTGCCTGCGCCTCCATTCAGCTCCTTCAAGAAAAACCGGGTGAGGCTGCTTAAGATCCCAATCACCCAACTTCTTCAGTAACTCTTTTGTCTTTGGTAGATTCTCCATAGCCAGGTTATTTTGCTCAGAAATATCATGCGACAAATCAAAAAGCAATGGCAAACGATCAGGAAGTCGAATGAGCTTCCAATCACCATCCCTAATAGAAGCACTGATGGTAAAGCGCCACATAAGATCTTCATGTGGAACTGTGCCACTTTGATTCAAAATATGTGGCAACAGATTAACCCCATCAAATTTTGATCCCTCAGAAATTTGGCCACCAGCTAATTGAATGAAGGTAGGAGCAAAATCAAGCGATACAACAGGATTATCATAAGTATCTCCAGCCGGAATAGTGCCTGGATAACTCATTACAAATGGCACATGTATTCCTCCTTCAAGAAGGATCCCTTTCTGTCCATTATAAGGAGCGTTTAAAGAACCATTAGTATTAGTAGGACCTCCGTTATCACTAATAAACACGACTAAAGTATTCTCTCTTATACCATTAAGCTCCAGTGCATTTATTATCCTTCCAACATTCACATCTAAACGATGTACCATGGCCGCATAGGTACGGCGCCTTTTACCTTCAATATGTTTATAGAGTTCAAGATCTTCGGTAGTAGCCTGCATTGGGGTGTGTGGCGCGTTGAATGATGCAAATAAAAAGAAAGGT
>CAYUNU010000245.1:0-6052 GCA_964446195.1 uncultured Porphyromonadaceae bacterium
CCAAATTCCCCTATGTATTTAAGTGATTTTTGGCATGTTACCGGCTGCGACCCTGTTGTTGTGCAGGGTGATTTGGCCTATGTAACTCTCAGAGGCGGCAATAGCTGTGGAAATAATCTAAATCTTCTTGTAGTTGTGTCTATAGAGGATTTAACTGAGCCAAAGGAGCTAAAGGCATATCCCATGGAAGGTCCGTATGGGCTTGGTGTCGATGATAAGCTGCTTTTTATTTGCGATGGGGATGCCGGGTTAAAAGTCTATGATATCAGTGATCCAATGGATATTGCTAATAACAAAATTGCCGTTTTTCCTGAAATATTTGCATTTGACGTAATACCAATGGGAGGAGTACTTATGCTGATAGGCGAGGATGGTTTATATCAATATAATTATGATGACCCTAATAACATTATCCTCCTGAGGAAGATTGATGTTGGGAATTAATTTTTTAATCAAGAAGAATAAATTAGATGAAGAAGTTTTTTGTATTGCTGACTGTCATTGTTTTGGCAGCTACAGCTGGTTTTTCACAACCATGGCTGAAGAATAATGAAGTGTATCAGGAGAGTAAAATTTCCGAGAATGTAAATGAGTTAAGAAGTGCTTTCAATGAGTGGTTTATGACTCATGATCAGGGCAAGGGGACTGGCTATAAGCAGTTTCAGCGTTACCTTGAGTTTGTTGGACCAAGAGCTTATCCTGATGGAATTTTTCCGGAAAATGCCAATTGGAAAGCATATAAGCAGAAAGAAGAGACACGCTTAAAAACTTCTTCACTTGGTGCCAACTGGACTCCTATGGGACCTGTTGATGTGCCTCATGGATTAAATGGAGGAGGACCTGCTGGAGCAGGTAGGATAAATTGTATAAGTTTCCATCCTACTGACCCAGATATATTTTATGTTGGAGCTCCTTCGGGAGGGGTATGGAAAACCACAGATGGTGGTAGTCAGTGGTCGTGCAGCACCGATCAGCTTCCTGCCTTGGGTGTTTCTGATTTGGCGATTAACCCTCAAGATCCGAGGATTTTATATATGGTTACCGGAGACAAGGATGGAGGTAATTCCTGTCCTACTTATAGCTATGGTATATTGAAGTCGATAAACGCTGGTGAAACCTGGGAAGCCACTGGCTTAGTTCACGAAACTGCTGCTCAGCGCAGGATGCGTCGGATTTTGGTTAGTCCTTCGAACCCCGATATTTTAATCACCGCTGGCAATCCGGGTCTTTTCAGATCCGTGGATGCAGGCGACAACTGGGAGCTAATAAGAAGCGGTGATTTTTTTGATTTGGAATTTAAGCCGGGCGACCCATCCATTGTCTATGCATGTACCGGAAATTCCATATTTAAATCCAATGATGAAGGTCTTAACTTTGTTCAAGTTACTGAGGGATTACCAGATACAGGTGTTGGGCGTACTGAGATGGCTGTTACACAGGCTAATCCTGATGTAGTCTATGCTGTTATGAGTAACTCTGATAGTGGTTATAAAGGTTTATATAAATCATCTGATGCCGGAGAAACTTGGGTGGCTAAGTCGACAGAAGAAACAATAAATATTTTTAGTTATGCTCTGGACGGATCAGGAGACACAGGTATTGCATGGTACGCGATTGCTCTGTCAATTGATCAGGAGGATGAGGATATTGTTTATTCGGGGAGTGTTAATCTATGGGGCTCTTCCGATGGTGGAGAGACTTGGGAACTGACAGCCCATTGGTATGGGGCTGAGGGGAATCCTTATGTCCATGCTGATCAGCACACTTTAGCTGTAAATCCCTTAAACAATATTTGCTATTCGGGTAATGATGGTGGTCTTTATAAGACTCTCGACAAGGGAAATTCATGGATTGATATAAGTGATGGTTTGTCTATCCTGCAGATATATCGCATGGGTGCTTCTTATTCTAATCCTGATATTATTCTTGAAGGCTCACAGGATAATGGGACCTTCATGTATAATGCAGGCTCCTGGAATAGTGTTGCAGGGGGTGATGGAATGGAATGTGCTGTCGATCCTGTTAGTGACAATATCGTGTATGCTTCTTATCAGAATGGCGCTCTTTTAAGATCTGATAATCAGGGACAGAATTGGAAGGATATAAGAGCAGCCGATGGTGGTGCATGGATTACACCATTTCAGATTAGCCCTATGAATCCAAATATGATTGTTGCAGGATATCATGCAGTTTATCTCTCTGGTAATAGGGGAGATACCTGGCATCAAATCTCAAATGATCTTGCCGGTGAGTCCTGGCTGACAGAGATATCTTTTGCACCTTCCAATGATGCATTTATATATGTGTCGGCAGGTTCAAGCCTGTGGGGAACGCAGAATAGGGGGGATAGTTGGAAAACCCTAAGCCAGAATCTTCCTGATTTGCAAATTGAAAACATTTTAGTCGCTCCGAGCGAGCCGGAAAAACTATGGGTTTGCTTTTCGGGTTACACAGAGGGAGAAAAAGTCTTTTATTCAGATGATGGTGGCGAGAACTGGATTAACTATTCCGAGGGATTGCCAAATATTCCGGTGAACTGTTTAGAAGTGAATAAGCTCTCTCGATACGCGCTTTATGCAGGGACAGATTTGGGTGTGTTTTATCGTAATCCTGATATGGATTCGTGGCTTCCTTATGATGACGGTTTACCAAATGTTATTGTTAATACGCTGACAATCAATTATAAAATCTCTAAGATACGGGCTGCAACCTTCGGTCGGGGTATTTGGGAATCACCAATAATTAATGATGGTAACTGGCCTCCTGCTTTACAGCTATCTGCGATTGAGAAAGCAACAGAGATTACTCTTTCATGGATTGAACCAATGGAAAGAAATCCGGAGAATTATAACATATACAGGGATGGGGAGTTTTATCGCACATCTCCATCAAATAGTTTTACAGATTTTGTTGAGAGTGGTATGAGTTATACCTACTATGTGTCAGCTGTTTATGAAGATGGTGAGTCTACTCCAAGCAATGAGTTGATGGCCAGGTCTATAGTTGATGCATCTCTGCCATACAGTGAGAATTTCGATACTGAAGCTCATGGGTGGTTATTGGAGAAAGAACCCTCGGGATGGCAATGGGGTACCGGATCAACTTTCAAGATGAATTTGTTGGGAGAATCAAATTTTATTGCCATCAGCTCGGTGTTAGCTAATGAGATTGGTAAAAGTGCCAGTGGATACGCAATTCTTCCAGTGATGGATCTCTTTCATCAGGGGAGTCCCATAATACGTTTTGAGTACTCTCTGCGCAGATGGCAGGACCTCGATCACCTATATATCGTTTACCGCGAAAAGGATGAACCTTCATGGAACACCCTGGTGGAGATTGATCCTTCAGGCCGCACCTGGTCCTGGAGAACCTTTTCCATGGAGTTGCCAGAAAGTTTATTGATTCCGGGAATGGAGTTCGCTTTATATTACACTGATAGCAAGGATATTGGATACGGAGCAGCCGTAGATGAATTCTTCCTGGGTACTGATCTCAGTGGTGTTGACGATCTAGCTTTAAATCAGGATATTAGTATTTTTCCAAACCCAACCGACGGAATGGTAAATATTCAATTAAGAGGTTTTGAAGCTCAAAGTCTTCAACTTGAAGTGCTTGATCTGAGAGGTAGGTCGATGTTCAAAAGAGACTTTGAAGGCCTTCCTTCAGGCACAAATCAAGAGATATCTCTGGAGCAGCTGAGTTCGGGTCAATACTTAATCCGCGTATCCGGAGTAGGTTTCGATTGGATAAGGCCTGTGACGAGGAAGTAACTTTTGTGTTAATCAGTTGTTTTTTATGCAGCGAACCGGAAGTGAATAATAACTGGGAACCAGTACGCTTTTATTCTTTTTGAGAAGATTATCAATGTACCAAACGTAGATATGACCTTGCGGGGTGATTGAGGTGGTGTAGTAATGAACCATCCTGCCTTTGCCTTCGTAAGCGCCGGATTCCTTTTGTCCTGTGAGTTGCAGGTGGAGTTCACTATATCCGCCTACTAAGAGGTCAGAGATACTGTTATAAGGTTCAAGATCGGTCATTAATTGTTCCCAATCCTCGAGAGAAGGTATTCTCCAGCCATCAGGGCACGGGCTATATTTGCTTTTTAGTGCTGAGTATGGGTACAAATATCCATATTTACTTATGCTATCATATTCGTTTTTATAAGCATTAACAGTATAAGCTCCGGGTGGTGGTGGAGGACCTTGAGGGGGTATATATCTTGAGTTGCTCTGAGTCCACCAGGTGTTTCCTATCAATACAGCGCCGTAGTAGTTGGGGATGAAGCTCATTCTTCTGTCCTCTACTAAATCCGTTTGATGATTACCTTGGAAAACAGTAATTGTGTCATAAACAGTGACACTTTTGTCCTGAGTATCAGTAATATTGAAGGCTATCGGGTATTTGCCGGGCTTGTCAAAATTAAGCCAGGCCTCAAATTTATCATTGTGTTGAACATCCCATTTCCCGTCGTCGTTCACATCCCATCTTAATTTTAGGTCGAGATAGCTTGATTCCCTATCGTATGAACCACGCCCATGAACGTAGAAGTCAGTAGAAGTATTCCCAAAGCGGTTGCCTAAAACCAACAGAGCATTTGGGGCTGTGTTAAAGGGGAATATTTCAAGTGTATAAACAGAATCCATGTAGAGGCCATCTTTATCTGTAACTCTGAGTTTTACCTTATGTTTCCCTTCACTAGGGATTAGGTATTCGAAGAATGGTGATTCACTATTAACGAATTCCCAAACGTTATCATTAAAAATATCAAGGGAGTATAAGAGCTTCTCTTCAGAGCCATTTTTGACAAAACTTTCACTGGCATCAAAATGGACAGTATCCTCCATTGTGCAGGGCCAGCACTCCATGGTCAAGTGAGGTTCAATTAGGTCATTTATTCTTGTTACTTCTAATTCGAAAGCCCCAATTGCACTCATTTCATCCGGATCCTTAAGCTCCATTTTTACAACGTAGTTTGAATTATCTTCGTAGGTATGCTTTGCTATTGGGTTGGAAGAGAACTCAGTATCCCATATTTCGTCTCCTTCAAAATCCCATCTGAATTGGAGTTGGTTTAATGAATCTTCATCGTCCTTAGAAGCAGATGCGTCAAAAACAAACTCGGTAAAAATGTTTGCTGAATCCGGACTGACAAAAAAATCAGGATGAGGAGGTGAATATCCCTGGTTGATAACGATTGTCAGTCGGGTTGTGTCTTTCCTGCCCAGGAGGGTGGCTGCCTCCAGGAGTACTGTATATGTTCCTTTTTTGAAGAAACGATGAGTATAATTTCCTCCTGATGTATACATCTTATCCCACTCTCCATCTGAGTCCCAGTCCCATCTAAGGAAGAGGGGATTGTCCTCCAGGCTGCTAGCCAGGGCTGAGCTTGCGTCAAATTGGAAAATGGTGGTAGTGTTTCCCGAATCCGGACTGACAATAAATTCAGCTACAGGTTGATAGTCTAGGGAAGCTGGTTCGTCGCCACAGCTATAAATCAGCGAAACAATCAGTAATAATATGCTAATAAGATTAAGGCTTCTCATTCTCCGCCTCCTTCCTCTCTAACTCCGTTTCTGTCCAGGAAATTTAGATCATAGGTATATTGTCCGTAAGCCAGAGAATCAATAGTTTGATCTGTTAGCAAAAACCCATTTGTTTGCCTCGAAAGAATAGAGGAAAACACACCAATGCCATTGAGAATGTTAGTGTACTCCATAAGGCTAAAGGTTTGCCCGCTTGTTTGAAGCTTAACTAAATATGCCAGTTCATTCCCTCCACAAACAATATAAGAGTCAATCCCAACAAACTTCCTGAGTATCCCCGGATCGCTTATCAATTGTTCATTTAGCTTAATATAAAACTGATTGCTATTTATACTTTGATTAATAAACCTGGCTGATTCATCTGCAACAAATTTTGTGTTGAAGGACAGGTCGACTGTTTTCCTATCTATACCACTAGCAGTTATTTCATCATAACGCAAATAAAATCCTATTTGGTAAATCCCGGCATTTGTGCTTCCAGTCCAGTAAAACTGTGGATTATGATC
>CAYUNU010000246.1:0-6052 GCA_964446195.1 uncultured Porphyromonadaceae bacterium
TCAGATGCCATAGCCCCCGTATGGGAAGCAGCTACCTTGGCTGATTGAGGGAACCTCCCGGCTTTATAAACCAAGATGGGTTTATTGCGGGCAAAAGCCCTGGCAGCCGACATAAACCTCCTAGCTTCTTTGATAGATTCGACATATAAGATGATGGATTCGGTTTTTTCATCCTCACCCAGATAATCAATAACATCTCCGAAACCAATATCTAAACTGTTCCCCAGAGAGATAAAATGCGAAAAACCTATCCTGGCTTCTATAGCCCAGTCAAGAACAGCCGTGCATAGAGCACCCGACTGAGACACAAAAGCCAGATTACCAGGCTTTGGCATGCCTGCAGCAAAACTGGCATTCACATTATTTACCGGTGAGATAATACCCAAACAATTAGGTCCCATAATCCTAAAATCAGGATAAATCTTAAGGATAGATAGTATCTTGTCTTCCAACAGTTTACCTTCAGCACCCGTTTCACCAAAACCAGCCGTCATAATAATTGCACCTTTAATACCGACTTTGCAACATTCTTCGATATCCGAAGGAACCTGCCCGGGAGCCGAGCAAATAATGGCCAGATCAGGCTTATGTGGCAGGTCATTGATCGAATGGTAGCAAGGAATACCTAATACCGCCTCAAAATCAGGATTAACAGGGTAAACAACACCCTTAAAGCCACCACCAACCAAATTACCTAAGGTCTTACCGCTAACACTGTTCGGATTGCTTGAGACACCAATTATTACTATTCGCCCAGGATTAAAGAAAAACCAGTTCTTCGGCTTCTGAAGCATTCCATCTTTTCTAAGCATAGTCCGTAGAAGTTTAATGAACCGACACAGCGCGGACATTAATACCAAAGGTACGATACAAAAAACTCATTGAATATGAGAGAAATCAGTATAAACGAATAGCCAAACTGCCTACTGAGAACTGCCTACTGAGAACTGCCTACTGCTCAGAACCACCTCAAACTAGAGTCGCCCAAAGGATCAACAGACTCCCAGTCCCCATCCTTATTAGCAGACCACCAGCTTTCGTACATATCTCTGACATCCAGAATCTCCTGACCACTCAAACCCTTATACCTAATGGTTTCATCTTTGGAGTTATCGATCAAATATGGATCTAGTGAACCATATCCTCCACCATTTCTGATGCCTTCAACAACCCATAAGAGGCACTCGCTGAGAATGAAATAGTCTCTTCCCTCCGGATGAGGCATCCTTGAGGAAATGGGATTAACAGGAAAATCACTAATATGAGTTGTGTCCCTGGCCTTGTCTAATAAAGCATCAATATGATCTTCCTTAAATTCAGGCATAATAAGCCACAAATTCTCTCCGGTTTCGCCCTTCTCGTAATCATCATATGTGCCATCCTTAAGCATCTGTACAAACAACTCTACATCAGGATTATGTAAATCTAATTTTCCTTTATCACAGGAAAACAAAAACACAGAAAAAACAAGCAACAAAATCAACTTTTTCATAATTATTCAATTTATATTGTATACCCAAATTACTGCCTACTGCCTACTGCCTACTGCCTACTGCCTACTGCCTACTGCCTACTGCGAACTGCCTACTGCCGCCTTGTGACACACCAAAACATCCTCCATATCACCATGCCAATAATGAAATCCATTGCCCAAACAATCCTCGTAATCTTTACAATCCTTGCACTTCCCTCTTTTCGTCCAGCTACGATCCCTGAAAGGTTCAAATTCAGACTGCCAAATCTCATAAAGATTATCCCTGTAGATATTTCCCTGTGCAAAACTCCTGTCGATATTAGGGCAGGCCGAAATAGAACCATCTATTAACACAGAGCCTATATTGATGCCGGCCCGGCAAAAGAAATAGCTATCCCTCACTTTCCCCTCATAGTCGCCAACATATCCTTCACAGCTAAATTTGATATCCATATCACAGGACTTCCTCGATTCAACGATGAAATCCATTAATTCTCTCATCTGCTCGTTAGTTAAGAATAATTCGGCATTATTTTTCGCCCTTCCAATTGGCACAATTGTAAATAACCTCCATGCTTTCACACCCTTATTTATCAGATAACTACGTATCTCTGTGAGTTCTGCAAAATTCCTTTTGTTAACACAACTGACAATATCAAAGTTAAGGCGGGGAGAACTGGTTGCCAAATCAATAGCCCTATCAACCCTGGCAAAATTATTCTTGCTGTTTCTAAGCCAGTTATGAGAATCCTCCAGCCCATCCAAACTTATGGTAAGTGCACCCAAACCAGCGTTTAATAGAGAGTTGTGTTTCTTTTCATCATATAGATGGCCATTTGAAACCATGCTCCATCTCATTCCCCTCTTCCTGATCTCCCTCCCGCACAATTCAAGATCCTTACGTAAAAGAGGCTCTCCACCTGTGAGGACTACCGTGAAATGTTTTGATGGTGATGGGATGGTATCAAGAGCTTGCAAAAAATCCTTCAGAGGCATATCCGGATACTGACTGTCTTTTGAGCAATCACTACCACAATGAAGACAGTTTAGATTACATCTTGTGGTACATTCCCAAAAAAGGTAATTCAATTCATGCTGCTCTGTCTCCGAAGCCCTGAATTTCAGGAATACTATTTTACGTAGGTAGGCAAACACTTACTGTTCATCCATTTTAATATCCACAAATACCTTCTCATGGATATTAGTTAAGATAGTATCTCTTCTAAGGAAGCTTCCATTTTCGCTTGAATCTGCATCCTCAAACATGAGAGTAAGCTTATCACTCATCTCTGTATAAAATGAGAAGCGCCCTGTTGAATCGGTGTAATCATATTGATTAATACCATAAACAGTGACCTTAATCCCCCCAATTGGCAGTCCGGATTTTTCCGATTTAACCTGACCTTCAAGCAATAAATCAAGTCCAAAATCCTGAGGGGTGCCATAGCAAGCCTGGAAAACAAAGAGAGCTGAAGTAAAACTCAATCCTCCTATTATTCCTCTAATCCATTTGTTTTTCATCTATCTGAACCTTTTATCGTGAACAGTTTAATACATTATGCTACAAAACAAAGGAATGACAAGTCTGGGTTTACTGTCTATAAAGTTAAGGAAAATAAATGGTTTGATTTAATCTATCTTCAATTTGGAAAAACAATTTGACTATATGCCGATATTAATAAAATACTGACATTATCTCATTTCTAAGCTGATCTTCGTCCCTGTACCCCACCAACCTTTTTGCTACCTTTCCCTCTCGATCAATAAGAATTAAAGTAGGAAATCCAGCCATACCAAAGCTCGAAGTGACAATCTTTTCAGCATCCTGTAAATGAGTCCAGGGAGAGTTTTTCTTTCTTACGGTTTCAAGCCAGATTGAGGATTTTTGATCGATCGAAATATCTATTATCTCTAAGCCCTCATCATTAAGATCTGCATAAATATTCTTAAGATGTGGAACCAGTTTGTCGCAGTACGTGCAACCGGTAAACCAGAAATCAAGCAGCACAAACTTTCCTTTGAATGATTCGAGCTTAATAATATTTCCTGATGAATCCGGAAGACTAAAAGCGGGTGCCGGCATGCCTGGCAAGGTGGTGGTCATAGCTGTGTTAAAAGCATCAACCTCTTTGTAAATATCCGTATAGGCAAACTCTCTTAGTTCATCCAGGTAAGGGCCAATATTATCCAATGAATCAGTACGATATATTGGTTTGAGGATCATGAGTCCTGTAAAATTTGGATTCTTCCTAAGTTGGGCTCGCATAAATACCAATCTCTCCTCTTCAGTAATATTATAAAGCCGCATTGCCTCTTCCTTTGCCTCATCTGTCTCTGCCTTCATATATACCTGGTAGGCATCTAACACTCTTGTTGTTGTTGAATCCATGCCTCTTTTATACTCACTGTATCTATCATTATTATAGCTTCCTGAGGCTATGAAATTATTTTTTGACAGATAGGAGATTTCAATGTTACCCGGCTCCAGAATAAACTCCTGCTTTTTTCGGTAAGAAGGAAGTTGCAGATAGGCCATATGAACAGTATCAACCCTTCCCTTATAGGTGAAGGAATTGTCGGTCACCTCGATCGTATCCATTTCGTTGTTATCGATTAGGATAACAATAGAATCCTCAGCAAAACCGATATATCCTTCAATCTGATAATTGTTTTCAGTTTTACAAGCAGTGAACAAAAAAGCCACCACCGCCACAATATATAATACTCTCAGGATATTTCTCATTCTATTCTTACTACAGCTTGGCACCCTTCCAGCCTATTTTAAGTTTCCGGGCTAATAATTCAACAGTTTCTTTATTCTCCGGAAGGCTGGCGATATTAACATTCTCCTGTGGATCTACTTGATGATCAAATAGTTCATTGCAAATAAATTCTCCTGGCTTCTCCTCATCTTTAAGCCATTCATACCATTCCACATAACGATATCGATCTGTCCGCATCGCATAGCCCATTTTCTCTCCTACAATTGTTGTTGACCGCCCAAATCTACCAAGCAGGAATTGACTAAAAGCAGCTGTTTTCCACTCCAGATCGGGGTTATCGAGCAGAGGAGCAAAGCTTGTCCCTTCAAGATTTTCAGGCACAGGTAAATTAGCTAATTCACAGAGTGTTGGATAGATATCCACGAATTCTGTCAATGCTCTGGTTTTCTGACCTTTGGCCGCGACAGCTTGTCCACTTAAAATAAGTGGCACATGAGTATCAATCTCATAATTTGTTTGCTTGCACCATCCATTGTGCTCTCCAAGCTTCCAACCATGATCGCCCCATAGCACAACAATAGTATTTCCTGCCAGGTCGAGCCTGTCCAATTCATCAAGTAATCTACCTATCTGAGCATCTGTATACGAAACACTTGCATAATAACCATGCTTGATCTCCCTCTGTCTGTCCTCATCCCAAGACCCTTCAGCCGGTAAGGGCAAGTCTTTACAATCAGAATAGCCCCTTAATTCGGCATCACCATGAACAAGATATGAAGGTGTTCCTTCTGGAATAAACTGATTATCAGCTAATGGTATCTGGCTCCTATCATACATATCCCAATATTTCCTTGGGGCATTAAAAGGAAGATGTGGCCGGTAATAACCTACTGAGAGGAAAAAAGGTTTATCCTGATTTTTAAGTTCCTGAAGAATCTCAATAGCCCGCGTCGTCTGCGCTCCATCGTAATAATCATCATCATCTGCATCAGCAATTTCTGTTGCCTTAGCCTTAACATACCAGTGACCTAGTTGGTCAATCGTGGATCGTCCTGCTGCCTTCAGATTTTCTATTTTTTTCTTCTGGATATCTAAATTATCCTTATTCAAATAAACAGCATCCGGATCAAAGGGGAATCCATCCAGATGTTCAGGTATAGCTGTCCATGAAATTGTATCAGGGTCATTATTGTGGAAAGCTTTACCCAGCCCTATGGTGATGTAACCATTCTGCTTAAAGTACTGGGGTAAAGTAACTACATCAGGAACAGTATTTCTAAAATGTGTTTTCAAGTCCCATACCCGTATAGCATCAGGGCGCATTCCTGTAAGTAAACTAGCTCTTGAAGGATTGCATACGGCCTGCTGGCAATAGGCACGACTGAATGTGACACCCTGCTCTGCCAGCCTATCAATGTTGGGGGTCTTAATAAAACTTTCTCCGTAAGCATTTAACTCCGGTCGCAGATCATCAACAGGTATAAAAAGGATATTGGGTTGGATCCCTGCTGTACTATTATTTTGCTTTTTTTCTGAACATGAGAATAGAAAGGAAATAACGAAAACACACACTGAAATTAAAGATACCCTACCAAGATTTCTCATTGTATTGACTGTTTAATAGTATTTTATTGCTTGTATAGATTAGCAGATTTTAATCACTTTTATATTAAGTATTTGACCAAGTTTTTCAATCTTATCAGCTATATGCCCAATCCCTATGGCACAATGATGAGCCGGTCCTTGCTTCGACCACTGATTCATGAACTCCCTGGCTCCTATGGAAAAGCGATACCTGCTGTTAGTGTTTCTTATCCCAAGCACCTGACCTGGTACATACTCACCTTCAGGCACT
>CAYUNU010000247.1:0-1596 GCA_964446195.1 uncultured Porphyromonadaceae bacterium
GAACATCCAAACCTCTATGATGCTCAGCTTAGCTTGATACGAAAAACAGAAATCCTTCAAAAATGTAACAGCAAAATTGGATTTAGAGAAATAGAAATTGTTGGTAATCAGGTTTTTGTTAATGGGAGCCCCATAAAGATGAGAGGCGTTAACAGGCATGAAGTTCACCCCACAAAAGGTAGAAGCCTCACTATGGAGGAGTGGCGAGCTGATGTTCACCTATTTAAGGCAGCAAATGTTAATTATATACGTACATCACATTATCCACCAGCAGAAGAGTTTATAGCTCTCTGCGATTCAATAGGTCTGTTTGTTGAATGCGAGTCACCGCTATGCTGGATCGGTCACGGAGCAAATGCCCACTGGCAAAATAATGACCCCCATGAATACAAATTATATCCGCTAATTCGACAAATGGTCCTGGAAACTGTGGCACAATATAGAAACCACCCCTCCATAATAATCTGGTCTATGGCTAATGAGTCAGCCTGGGGCCCTAACTGGGATTTGGTCCTGAAAGAAATTCAAACTGTCGATCCATCCCGACCTATATCATTCCACGATCAAGCTTATGGAGGTTTCAATAATTATGGTAGCGTCGATAGCCCTATCGCTAATATTCATTATCCCGGACCGGCAGGACCAGATGTCGCCTGGAAATTTGATCGCCCAATATTGTTCGGAGAATATGCACATCTGAATACCTATAACCGTCAGGAAATAGTTACAGACCCCGGAGTAAGGGATGCATGGGGGCGTGGCCTGGAGTCAATGTGGGAGAATATGTACCAAAGTACAGGTTGCCTGGGCGGAGCAATTTGGTCGGGCATAGATGATGTGTTCTACCTTCCATCAGGTAAGGCCGTTGGATACGGAGAATGGGGCCCAATAGATGGATGGAGAAGACCTAAACCCGAGTATTACCATCTTAAGAAAATTTATTCTCCTGTAAAAATAACTCAACAACATATAAACTTGCCGGATAACAATAGCCTGATATTAAAGATCGCAGTTGAAAATAGAAACCTATTCACCAATATGTCCGAACTGGATATCCAGTGGGAGCATGGCCAGCAATTAGGAACAGCAGAAATGAATCTTGAACCAGGTAAATCAGGAATCCTTAAGCTAAAACTTAAGGAAAAACCGGAATCAGGAAAACCATTAAAGCTGTCTTTTTATTCTCCTCAGAATTACCTCCTGGATATGTATTCTCTAACGATTGGGCACGATACCGATAATGAGGACGAAAAGGTTAACCTGATTAAACCCGAACTAATAGTATATGAAAATAGAGTTGAAATTAGCATGGGCGATGAGGTCTGGTCAATAAATGCAGTAAATGGAAAATTGGAAAATGTTAAGATAGGAAATAGTGTCATCCTGGAGCAAGGACCAGAACTTATGATGTTGCCCTTGAGAACTGGACCGTGCAATACGGAACATAGCCTTTTTATTGAAACACTTAACCAAACATGCCAGAACTGGAAAGGGAAAATTACAGGAACAGGATCTGAAAATGATGAAGTTTATATTCAAATAGAAGGTAGCTATGACGAGGCCGATATAAAACTAACCTACTGGTTTGGTCGGCGC
>CAYUNU010000247.1:1696-6033 GCA_964446195.1 uncultured Porphyromonadaceae bacterium
ATCCTATGGGAATCAATGATTTCAGAGCTACCAGAGATAAACTTATTTGGGCTCAATTAGAAAATGATACAAATCATGGCATAAAACTGGTCTCAGATGGTAAAGGAGCAATCAGACCTTTTGTAAATCAGGATAAAATACAATTCCTGGCCGCAGGTTTCTCAACTGCAGGCGGAGATCTTTTCTTTAGTAGCCATCTCAAAAATGAAAGGCTGCCCTTAAAGTCAGGTGATAAATTTAAATCATCCCTTATCCTGAAAGTCTTTTAAAACATAGAGCAATATTTATCCTGATTTTTTAGACCTGCTCCTTAATAATAGAGCAAGAATAGTTCCGCCTACTATATATAGAACAACATTCAGGAATAATCCCGAATATCCAAAGATCACAAGGACTAGAACTACGCAGGCTAAAAAAATAAATGTCCATTTGTTTTCCGACCATGAGAATCCTTTTAATTTGAATGTGTAAATCGGCAAAGGACTGACCATCAGAAAAGAAGCCAGGATAGAATAAAGCAAAATGAAATTTGGCATGTGAAACCAGTGAACCAGAAAAGAATCAGGGTGGTTATTAGCAATGAGGGGAATACTTAATACCATCAAAGCATTTGCCGGTGTTGGCATGCCTGTAAAAACATCCGATTTCCCGGCATCAAGATTAAACTTGGCTAACCTTAAAGCCGCAAAAATCGGCAATAAAAAAGGAATAAATACAACGTAATCCTTGAATGGCAATGTGCCAAAATGGACGCTTTCAATACCAAGCGCTGGTTTTAACAAGGCAAATAAAATTGCTGCTGGCCCTAATCCAAATGAAATAACATCAGCCAGAGAATCAAGCTCTTGCCCTAGCTTGGATTTTGCATTTAACAATCGTGCCGATAAACCATCGAAGATGTCGAAATGAAAAGCGAGAAGAAGAAAATATCCCGATTGTAAAATCTCACCATTAAATGCCAGCATTATGGATATAGATCCAAATAAAAGATTTAAGGAGGTTAAAGTGTTGGGTATATGTTTTGAAAGCTTTCTCATGCTGATTTTTTGCTAGCAAATGAACAATAATTCCCCGCAAAAATAGTTAAAAAATAGAGTTTGCTTATCTTGGCAAATAATTGACAAAAATAGGATGACTGGAAAGGTGGTTTTAGCACTGGTGATTCTGCTAATTGCAGACTTAAGCCAGGTAAATGGTCAGGTGAAGTATAGTAATGAATTCCTTGCAATTGGAGTAGGTGCCCGTGCTATGGGAATGGGCGGGGCAGGTGTAGCCAATGTTAATGATGCTACCGCAGGTTACTGGAACCCTTCACAATTGGCAGGATTGACTGGTAAACTCGATGTATCCCTCATGCACTCTGAGTATTTTGCCGGAATAGCAAAATTTGATTATCTGGGTGCAGCATACAGGATCGATGAAAGAACAGTAGGAGGCCTTTCTTTTATAAGACTCGGAGTTGATGATATACCAAATACTCTTGAACTGATTGATAATGACGGTAATGTCCGATATGATAGAATCAAGCATTTCTCTTCTGCCGACCTCGGCGTTCTTTTATCAATGGGTAGAAAAAGTAAAATAGAAGGCCTTCAATATGGTGGTAATTTTAAGCTAATTCATAGGCGTACCGGCGAGTTTGCTACAGCCTGGGGCTTTGGCCTCGACGCTTCAATCAGCTATGATTATAAAAAATGGCATTTTGGCGCTATTGCCAGAGATGTCACCGGAACATTCAATGCCTGGGTATTTCAAACCGACGAGCTTGAAGAAGTCTTTGAGTTAACAGGAAATGAAATACCTGAAAACTCACTCGAAATAACAACTCCATCACTCGTTGTTGGAGCAGCCCGGGAATTTCTTGTTACCGATGATATCACTGCCCTGGCCGTTATGGATCTGAAATTTTACTTCGATGGTAAAAGGCATGTGCTTATACCAATAGGCTTTACCGGTATCGACCCATATATTGGATCAGAATGGGTCTATAAAGGCTGGCTCGCACTGCGATTTGGAGTAGGACAACTCCAATGGACCGAAAATCTGGATGGAGGCAAAGGACTTAGTCTACAGCCAAATATCGGCATCGGAATAAACTTCCGAAATCTCCGAATCGATTACGCTCTTACAGATATTGGAGACCTTGCAGTAGCACAATATTCAAATTTAATCTCCTTGAGGTATACGTTTTAGTGCAGATGGCTTTTTGCGTTTCACCTTACCCCCCCCGGCCCCTCTTCCTTAAAAGGTAAATAGGGGAATCAATGGTGTATTTCTTTGCTGAAGTGGGAGCTTATTGTTTTAAGGACCTTCTCAATGTCGGATAATTCTTGGTTTTTGAATCTTATAACAGTGTATCCAAGATTTTCCAGAATGGTTTGTCGTTGATTATCTTTATCTATCTGATCGTTATGTATTGGTCCATCCAGTTCAATAATCAACTTTTCTGCATGACAGTAAAAATCGGGGATATAGTAAAATAGCTCCTGGTAACTTATTTGGTGCATAATAGGATGTTGACGTAGAAATTTTCGACCAAGCAATTGTTTCTTTCTGATGTGTTCCCACAAGTCTTTTTCAGCTGCGGTTTGATTACCCCGTAATTTTCGAGCATAAGCCTTAATTTCATGATATTTCATAATAATCGTTTACAAGTATAGATGCAAAACAATAACCCAAATGGAAAATATTCATAAATAAATCACCCCCCCTTTACCTTTTAAGGAAAGGGGGGGCCGGGGGGGGATAGGTGAAACACAAAAAAAAGGGCGCCTCTTTCGAAACACCCTTTATGACAGACAATAAAAAAAACTATCTAATACTAGAGAGTCTTTTTCTTAGTTTCTTTTTTTACTTCAGCTTTTTTCTCGCCGCAAGCACTTCCACAACCTTCACTGGCTTCTCCACAACCCGACTTAACAGATCCGCATCCGGTAGTACTCTTGGTTGCTTTTGTTAATTTGGCTGATTTCTTAGTCTTTTTCTTATCCTGATCCTGATCCTGTCCGGCAAAAATAGTATTGTCTTCATCCAATGCAACTTGAGTTGTTTTGGTAATGCTATCATTTACACTTGCTGTGGCAGGGGTTGATACAACGCCGATAAAAGCAATAATGGCTAAAAGGGCAAAAATTTTCTTCATAATTGAGTTCTTTAATTAATGTTTAGGCTAATTAAACTCTTTTAGCGCAAACAGCCTGTTAATAATTCGTTAAAGGTGTAGCGTTTTGGAATTTTTTAACAGAAAAATACCTTACCATGCAGCGATTTCAGAGATATTACCTACAACCTTATCGTTAAGATCAACAAATAATTCTGTGCCTAAAGGCAAAAATAAATCCAATCTTGAGCCAAATTTAATGAACCCTAATTCTTCACCTTGCTTAACCTGCTGCCCTCCCTTTGGATAACTTACAACCCTCCTGGCAAAAATTCCTGCTATCTGCCTTACCAAGATTTCTTGACCATTGTCACTCTTGATGACAATCGATGTCCTTTCATTTAAAAGAGATGATTTTGGGTGAATCGCAAGTAAGTTTCTTCCTGGATGATACCGATTGTATTTTACAGATCCTGATACCGGAATCCAATTTGCATGTACATTAAAACCAGACATAAATATCGATACGAGTAGTCTCTTGTCCTTAAAATATTCTTTTTCTACCTCTTCTTTAATGACTATTATCCTACCATCGGCAGGTGAAATAACTTTCTTGGAATCAGTCTCTTCTAACCTTGTGGGATAGCGGAAAAATCTGGCAATAAATAGGAGGATTAAAAGATATGCAAAAGAAACTATGATGTTACCTGTCCTGGAGCCTGAAAAAAGCCATGTTGGAACAATAATGGCAAAGCCTAGTAGTATTGTAAGAAGTAAGGTGCTGTATCCCTCCCTATGGATCTTCATGTTATATGGCATTTAAAATAATCACTGAAATAAATACTGCCGGTGCAGCAAACAAAATGCTATCCAGCCTGTCAAGCCAGCCACCATGCCCTGGTAGTGCATTCCCCGAATCTTTAACTCCTATTGATCTCTTGAGCATCGATTCAACAAGATCGCCAAAGGTACCAAAAACAACAATGCTACCCGTGATTATCCATTGGTCAAGCCTTGGAATTTCAGTATAATAATTACCAAAAATGGCAGTAGCTAAAAAGGCAGTGATAAATCCCCCAATCAAACCTTCCCATGTTTTTTTTGGTGATATTCTCGCAAACATCTTGTGCTTTCCAATAAGTAACCCGATTAAATAAGCTCCAGAATCGTTAAGCCAAATAACCATCAATAAAAAAATCAATAAGTGATGAGAATAAGAAGCAGAGTATGCTTTAAA
>CAYUNU010000248.1:0-5961 GCA_964446195.1 uncultured Porphyromonadaceae bacterium
AAACGTCAACGCCTTTATTATCCAAATGCTTAAAGAGCAGTAGTATAAAGCTTGATGAGAAGATGCAAAGAATTAGATAAACCATATTGTTTTTTGAAGCGATAAAGGTAGGCTATTTTTTCCCTTGAATTGAAATGATGTTGAAGGAGAAATGTTTTTTTGATACAATGATTAGGCAACTTGGAGTTGAATTTTATTTGTTTTCAATATATTCATATGTAGAATAATAGTGTTCAGGGAATATTCGAAAAAAGATGCATACAAGAAAAAGCCCGGTGGATATCCACCGGGCTTTTTGTGATTCAGCTGAGGTTCGAACTCAGGACCCCATCCTTAAAAGGGATGTGCTCTACCAACTGAGCTACTGAATCGTGTTTTTAAAAACGTGCTGCAAAAGTAATCTTTTAAGATAATACTGCAAATATTTTTTGAATAAAAATAGTAAAGCCCCCCGGGGAGGGGAGCTTTACAAAACCTAAACCTAAAACTAAACCTATGAAAAAGTAAAAAGACAGTTGGGATACTGTCCCGTAGTGACGATCACTACTACTTTTCAATTATTAATAACAAAACATGTACCAATTATGTTTTGCTATACCTTAAATTTATGAAATTTTTAACAAATAGACGAATATTTGTCGATTTATTTTTTGATAATTGAATTGTCCTTATTTTTTGCGACTTTAATTTTAATTTCTTCTGTCTTTTTGTCAAATCCAATCGACAAAGTGTCACCTTCTTTGGTATCCGATTCTATAATAACTTCAGCCAATGGATCCTCGAGATACTTTTGAATAGATCTTTTCAAAGGTCGGGCTCCGAATTTCAGGTCGTATCCTTTCTCTGCAATATAATCTTTTGCAGCAGGAGATATTTTAACCTTATATCCAAGTTGGATAATCCTGTCCATCAGTCCCTTCAGTTCAATGTCAATAATTTCCCGCAGGTTTTCCTTTGTTAGACTATTAAAAAGAACCACATCATCAATTCTATTTAGGAATTCGGGAGCGAAGGCCTTATTTAGGGCTTTTGAAATTACGCTTTTCTGGTATTCATTAGATGATGCTTCGATTGACTGAGAAGTAAAACCAACGCCACGTCCAAATTCTTTCAATTGTCTAGTTCCAATATTGGAAGTCATTATTAATATGGTATTCTTAAAATCGACTCTTCTCCCCAGACTGTCGGTTAGTTGTCCATCGTCAAGTACTTGTAGGAGGATATTAAATATATCTGGATGAGCTTTTTCTATTTCATCAAGAAGGACTACAGAATAGGGTTTCCTTCGAACTTTTTCAGTTAGCTGACCACCTTCTTCATAGCCCACATAACCAGGAGGAGCTCCTACTAATCTTGACACAGAGAATTTCTCCATGTATTCACTCATGTCGATACGAATCAAAGCATCAGTTGAATCGAATAGGGTAGATGACAGGACTTTTGCCAGTTGCGTTTTACCAACACCTGTAGGTCCTAGGAATATGAATGTACCGATTGGTTTGCCTGGGTCTTTGAGGCCGGCACGATTTCGCTGAATTGATTTTACAATTTTTTTGATAGCCTCCTCTTGTCCAATTACACTTTTTTGTAGCTCATCACTCATGCGCAGCAGTCGTGTGCCTTCTGCCTGAGCAATTCTCTGTACAGGCACGCCGGTTGTCATTGCAACAACTTCTTCAACATTTGTTTCTGATACGATCTCACGGTTTTTAGAAAGTGTTTTTTCCCAGACTTCCTTTTCTTTCTCTAATTCTTGTATAAGTAATTTTTCTCTATCACGATGGCGTGCGGCTTTTTCAAAATCCTGACTTTTTACAGCTTCTATTTTGATTTTTTTTGTTGATTCAATTTCCTCTTCTAATTTAAGGATTTTATCTGGCACACTTATATTTGTAATATGCACTCGGGAGCCAGATTCGTCAAGGGCATCAATAGCTTTGTCGGGCAAGTGACGATCGCTAACATATCTCTCAGTGAGCTTCACGCATGCCTTAATTGCATCATCCGTATAGATGACATTATGATGTTCCTCATACCTATCCTTAATATTGTTAAGGATTTCCAGAGTTTCCTCTGCTGATGTTGGATCTACCATGACTTTCTGGAATCTTCTCTCCAGAGCGCCGTCTTTTTCTATATGTTGTCTGTATTCATCAAGCGTTGTTGCTCCAATACATTGTATTTCACCTCTGGCGAGGGCTGGTTTCAGCATGTTTGCAGCATCCAATGAACCTGTAGCACCACCAGCACCAACAATGGTGTGTATCTCATCTATGAACAAAATAATATTTGTGGTTTTTGCAAGTTCATTGAGTATAGCTTTCATGCGTTCCTCAAACTGCCCACGGTATTTTGTACCAGCTACGATAGAGGCCATATCAAGAGCGATGACCCTTTTGCCGAATAGAACCCTCGAAACTTTTCTTTCAACAATTCTCAGAGCCAGACCTTCGGCAATAGCCGATTTTCCTACACCAGGTTCACCAATTAGAACAGGATTGTTTTTCTTCCTTCGACTGAGAATTTGAGCCAAGCGTTCAATTTCTTTTTCACGACCAACTATCGGATCCAGGCGGTCTTCCTCAGCTGCCCTTGTAATGTCAATTCCAAAATTATCCAAAACTGGAGTCTCGGAGCTTGATTTGGCTGGTCGGGATTGCCCACGACCCGGATCTATAGGTTCATCCGAATCATCTTCATCATCCGAAAAATCTCCTTTTGATAAGGGCATTTCTTGTGTAAGTTGCTGCCTAACCAAATTATAGTCGATTTTTAATTCTTCTAGAATCTGGGTTACCTGACTGTTTTCATCTTTTAAAATTGCTAATAGTAGGTGACCTGTATTTATTTGAGGACTATTAGAAGCTTTTGCTTCAAGATATATAAGCTTAAGCGCCCTTTCTGCAGGTTTTAGCAGAGGCAGATTTTCAGGTAAAGCGTCGTAATCAGGATTAGATGGCCTGATTCGTGCCTCGAGAGTTGATTTTACATCAGGTAAATCTACTCCAAGTTGCATCAATGTATCTACTCCAATTCCTTCACCTTCCCGCAACAAGCCAAGAAAGATATGCTCGGTACCAATATAATCGTTACCCAGTCTTATTGCTTCTTCACGGCTGAAACTCAGCACATCTTTTATTCTTTTTGAAAACTTTGAATCCATTATTAAGCATTTTAAGCTGACAGAACAGCAATATATACAATTATTTATGCCCAATTGTCATAATAAGGCATCCTGCCAAAAATTTATAGCCTGATCTTAAGTCTTAGTATTCAGGCTGTTTCACCAAGCTGCAAAATTAATATCAATTTAGTCTTTCTGTGTAACAAATTCCACGCCATTTATTAACAGTATGTGTTTGAAATATCTTATTAGTACCCGGGATATTGTCCTAAAAAAATGGTACTTTTGCTCGTCATTTGAATCGGATATTTTATCCGTTTTTTTTATTTAATAGTTTGGTATTTATGGCATTAGGAGAAAGAATTATAAAAATCAATATTGATGAAGAAATGCGTTCTTCCTATATTGACTATTCCATGTCGGTAATTGTTGCCAGGGCTTTACCAGATGTACGCGATGGACTAAAGCCTGTTCATAGACGAGTATTATTTGGTATGAATGAGCTAGGGATCACTGCGAGTAAGGCTTACAAGAAATCCGCCCGTATTGTTGGGGAGGTTTTGGGTAAGTATCACCCGCATGGAGATAGTAGTGTTTATATGGCAATGGTAAGGATGGCTCAGGAATGGTCGATGAGGTACCCATTGATTGACGGTCAGGGTAACTTCGGATCAATCGATGGTGACAGTCCGGCTGCAATGAGGTATACAGAAGCCAGGCTCACCAAGATGGCTGAGGAGATAATGGCTGATATCAATAAGGAGACTGTTGATCTTCAGCTAAATTTCGATGACACACTTGAAGAACCAAAGGTAATGCCTACTAAACTCCCTCAGCTCCTGATAAATGGAGCATCCGGGATCGCTGTGGGAATGGCCACCAATATGCCACCTCACAATCTTACAGAAATAATTAATGGAACGATTGCAACCATTGATAATCCTGATATTGAATTTGAAGAATTATTACATCACATAAAAGCTCCTGATTTTCCTACAGGAGGAACCATTTATGGTTATCAAGGTGTAAAGGATGCATTTGAAACGGGTAGGGGACGTATTGTATTAAGAGGGAAAGCAACTGTTGAGACCACTTCATCAGGAAGAGAACAATTAATTATTACCGAAATTCCATATCTGGTTAACAAAGCAGAAATGATTATTAAAACTGCCGAGTTAATCAACGATAAAAAACTTGACGGTATCTCCAATGTTAATGATGAGTCTGATAGAAATGGAATGAGGATCGTTTACGATTTGAAAAAGGATGCAATTGCCAATGTTGTCCTGAACAAATTGTACAAGATGACACCTTTACAAACTTCCTTTTCAGTTAACAATATTGCTCTTGTTAAGGGTAGGCCTAAGTTGTTGAACTTGAGGAGTATGATTGATCTTTTTGTTGAGCACAGGCATGATGTTGTTGTAAGACGGACCGAATATGAATTACGACAGGCTGAGAAACGAGCACATATTCTTGAGGGATTGCTTATTGCTCTGGATAATCTTGATGCCATTATCAGTTTAATCAGAGGTTCAAAAACACCTGAGGAAGCTAAGAATGGTTTAATTGAAAATTTTGAATTATCCGATATACAGGCCAGAGCAATTCTGGATCTTCGATTACAGAAGCTAACAGGATTAGAAAGGGAGAAAATAAAGTCGGAGTATGAGGAATTAATGACGCTGATTGACAGTTTAAGAGAAATCTTGGCTGTTAAGGAGCTACGGATGAAAATAATTAAAGATGAACTGCTCGAAATGCTCGAGAAATATGGAGACGAGCGAAGAACAGAGATAGTTTATGCCTCTGAAGAGTTTAATCCTGAAGATTTTTATGCAGATGAGGAAATGGTAATCACCATTTCTCATATGGGATACGTAAAGAGGACTCCTCTTTCTGATTTCAGAACACAACATAGGGGTGGGGTAGGTTCAAAAGGAAGTACAACCAGGGATGAGGACTTCATTGAACACATGTTTATTGCCACTATGCATAACTACATGTTGTTTTTTACTGAGAAAGGAAAGTGTTTCTGGCTTAAAGTATATCAGATTCCTGAAGGTACTCGTACCTCTAAGGGCAGGGCTATGCAAAACCTGCTAAATATCGAACAGGATGATAATGTTAAAGCATATATAAATTTATTAAACTTAAGCGACGAGGAGTACATTAATAACAACTATATAATACTGTCTACAAGGAAGGGTACAATCAAAAAAACCCTCCTTGAGGCTTATTCACGCCCACGCCAAAATGGTGTAAATGCTATAACCATTAAAGATGGGGACCAACTATTGGGAGCTAGTCTTACAAATGGTGAGCAAGAAATAATTATGGCGACAAAAGCTGGAAAAGCCAATCGCTTTAATGAGGGAATAGTTCGGCCTATTGGTAGAACAGCTGCTGGAGTAAGAGGCATAAGGCTCTCAGGACCAGACGATGAGGTTGTTGGCATGATTTGTGTTGAAAATGATACAGAGGATATCCTGGTTATCTCTGAGAATGGATACGGCAAGCGTTCAAAACTTGCTGATTACAGAGTGACCAACCGGGGTGGCAAAGGTGTTAAAACACTTAATGTTACAGAAAAAACCGGTGCGCTCATTGGAATATTGAACGTAATAGATGACGATGATCTTATGATTATTAACAGATCCGGAATAATTATCCGGATGGCTGTTAAAGATCTTAAAACCATTGGAAGAGCAACTCAGGGAGTCAGGCTTATAAATCTAAAAGACAATGATAGCATTGCTTCTGTGGAGAAAGTTACTGCCAGTGATGAGGATGTAGATGATTTAGATGGTGTTGAAGGAGATGAGAAGAGCGAAAAA
>CAYUNU010000249.1:0-5936 GCA_964446195.1 uncultured Porphyromonadaceae bacterium
GCTATATTGGTAAATCAAAATTAGCCGGATTGTTTCTGACACATTTTTCCAATCAGGAAATTAAAAATAATCAGGAAGCAATAGCTGAGCTGACAGGCAAGATTGAGTTCAGACAGGAGGTAAATGCTATAGGTAATATAGCCACCGACAGCAAGCAATTTTACGACAGTCTGTTAGAGTGGGTTAATGCACCACAGAAAAAGCCTTCTGTGGTGCTAAAGTATTTTTCTTTTGCCTCACCCGGGATAATAATAATCTTGATGACTCTATATTTTATTGTTGATATTGTAGCATTAAGGTCAGCCGCAATAGGCTTGTTTTTATTCAATATTGCTGTATTAACGGCAAACCTTAAGGCCATAAAAAGTGAGATTATCGGAGGAACTAAAATTGATAAGATAATCAAGAATTACAGTCTGATGATTAATGCTATTGAGGGTGAGGATTTTACATCAGGAAAATTAAAAAACCTACAGTCAAAGATTTCAAATGGATCTATGACTGCCAGCATTCAGATCAAAAAGCTTTCCTCTCTTTTTTCTCAATTGGATACCTTATTTAATTTGATTGGAGCCTTTGTGTCCAACGGATTGGTCTTACAACACATTCATGTGTATAGGAACTTGGCAAGATGGAAGAGAGATAACCGGGAGAATATTGCTCAATGGCTTGATGTTGTTGGTGAGTTTGAGGCCTTAGGCTGTCTTGCTAATTTCTCATTTAACAATCCTACTTTTGTTTTTCCGGATTTAAATCAGGATAAAAAGATAGAGATTCAAAACCTGGGGCATCCATTGATTAGCTCTGGTGTAAGGGTTGATAATACTGTAGATTTCAATGAACAGCGCTTCATCGTTTTAACCGGCTCAAACATGGCTGGAAAAAGCACCTTTCTGAGAAGTTTGGGTGTGAATATGGTTCTGGCCGGCATTGGTTCGGTAATTTGTGCTTCCAAGGCTAATATTAACCCTCTGAAAGTGTGGGTTTCTATGCGCTTATCCGATTCACTGGAGGATAATGAGTCTTACTTTTTTGCTGAGGTAAAGAGGTTGAAAGAGATAGTGGATCAGTCGGAGAAAGAGACCACCTTTATTCTGTTGGATGAGATTCTGAGAGGGACCAATTCTGAGGACAAGCATATTGGGACCGTGGAGGTGATAAAAAAATTGGTAGCGAAGGGGGCTATTGGAGCTATCGCCACTCATGATTTAAAGGTTTGCAAAACGACGGATGATTATCCTGATGTTCTGGTAAATAAGTGCTTCGAGGTGGAGATAATCAATGATGAACTAAGTTTTGATTACAAGCTTCGCCCGGGTATATGTAAAAGCAAAAACGCCACCTTCCTGATGGAAAAGATGGGGGTGATTTAGTTGATAAGATTTGTAAATTATTAGTATGAAAATTGAAGATTTTGTTGATCACAGCGAGTATACTATAATTCCTAAAGACTCAGATTACAAGGGTGATATAAGACCGGGTGCCTTGGTTGCTTATTTTATTCAATCGGCTTGGAGGCATGCCGAAAAACTGGGTGTTGGATATAGCCACTTGTCTAAAACAGGAGTGGGCTGGATACTTTCCAGATTTACCATCAGGATACATAAACTACCTGTTTGGCCCGGAGAATTTAGTCTGAATACCTGGCCAAAGGGAATGGACAGGATACTCTATATCAGGGATGCTGAGATATACGATGTGGATTCTACCAAGCTTGCTTCTATTTCATCTGCATGGCTTGTAATTGATATGCAAACCAAGAGGCTAAAACGATCTGTTCCCGAGGCTGAATTTTTTTCTAAACTGGAGAAAAAGCATGCCATCGAGGAAAGTATTCCTTCTTTAACCATCGAGGGCAATAAGACATCTACCACCAAATATATCGTGAGATATAATGATATCGACATCAACAGGCATCTCACAACTGTTCGTTATATTGATTTTATGTTTGATACATACGATCCTGAATTCCTGAATTATAATGTTCCTGCGGAGATCACGGTTAATTTCAATAAGGAAGTTCCTTTTGGGACAGAGCTGGATATGAACCGTTACGAGGAGGGGCAGAAGCATATGTTTGAGCTTGTCAACAGCCTTGATGGGACATCGTATTTCAAAGGAGAGGTGGTTTTTACTCCAGAATCAATAAGGTTTATTTTATGAAAAGACTTAATGGATTTATCCTGATTTTATTCTTGGCGCTGTTTTCCTGTTCTCAAAGCAAGCCAATTCTGAAGATCGGTTTGGTTGCCGATCCCCAGTATGAGGATAAGAATACTGCCGGCAAAAGGCATTACCGGGAGTCATTGTGGAAGCTTGAAGAGGCTATAGATACATTCAATTATTATAAGGTTGATTTTGTGCAGAGCTTGGGGGATATTATCAATAGTCAATGGGTTAGCTTTGATTCAATAATGCCGATTTATGATAAGCTTAACCCTGGGATTGAGAGTTTTCATCTTCTTGGTAATCATGATTTTGCTGTTGACTCTCTTGATATGCCTGGCTTATTGGAGGTACTGCATATGAAGGATCATTACTATTCATATGTAAAGAAGAACTGGCGCTTCATTGTGCTTAACTCTATGGATTATTCTTTTTTGGCAAATCCTTTATACAAGCGTGATACACTTAAGGTAAATGAGTATTTCAACAACACACGGGGGCAGATTAATCATTACGACTGGAATGGAGCGATTGGGAAAGAGCAGCAGGAATGGTTAAAATCAGAATTAAAAATTGCTGAGAAGGAGAAGCAGAAAGTCATTGTTTTTGAACACATGCCGCTTCTGCCTGAGGAGGTGGAGGAGAGACTCTGGAACAGCGAAGAGATTGTTGAGATACTTGAGTCTTGCCCGAATGTTGTGGCACATATTAATGGTCATCGACACAAAGGTGCTTATACCATGCACAATGGCATCCATTATGTTTCTGTTTTCGGTATGGTTGACACAGAGCTCAGCTCTTATGGCCTGTTGGAGATATATCAGGATAGTGTGATTTTGAAGGGGTATGGTAATGTCCCAGAGCTGAAGCTCTGGGATATTAGGGGTTTTACTCTAAAACACAATTAAACAACAATTTAAAAGTCCCATCTGTTTGGTTTCTGTGCTGTGTCCTGAATCCTATGATCACAATTTGCCCTCTGCCATAATTTGTAGTTATCATGGCGGGTTTCTTAGCAATATTATTCTCACCAATCAGCCATCCACTTTGTAGTAGGTTTTTGTCTTTGTAGCGCACGACGGTTTCATAATCGGTATTTTTTCGGCTTGGGATAACTTCAAAAGCAGGACTGGATCTGAACAATACCAATCCTTCATCCGGCATTCCATAGGCGAGGGGGTGGGTATTATCAAATGTTGCTTTGAGAGTGGAACCAGGACAAAATAAATCCTTAGAGCTTAAGCCTTCTGTGATATTCCTGATTTTTAGTCCAAACTCCTCAATAACAAACTTGTATGATGATCCAAGGGCGACTAGTGTGCCACCATTTTCCACAAATTTTTTCATCTCTTCAACGCCTTCTTTGCCGATACCACTTTTGTATTTCTCCGGATATTTCTCCGGTACTCTCCGGCTGTTGGAGCTGTAAATTCCTGTGATACTTTCCGGCGAGTCATCAGGCAAAATAATAATATCACAATTCTTATTAAGGTTTCCTTTCTTAACATCCTGGCTCATCAGGGAGAAATAGGGGAAGGCGAAATTCTCCAGACAAAGGCGAGTCCATCCTTCATCCATATTGCCTCCGTTATACCTCTGGAAAAGACCGATTCTACCCAGTTTCGTAATATGTATTCCCTCCTTGGGGATATCGTTTATAGGCATAAAATCGACACCTGTTTCCTCTGCTACCTTATGTACCAGGGCATCCGAAGCCTTGGTAATAA
This sequence comes from uncultured Porphyromonadaceae bacterium, assembly GCA_964446195.1. Taxonomy (GTDB): domain Bacteria; phylum Bacteroidota; class Bacteroidia; order Bacteroidales; family UBA12481; genus JAUVKA01. The sequence goes on from CAYUNU010000249.1 coordinate 3,894, forward strand.
CAAAATCCCCAGGCCTGTTTTTCCCATGCATCTTATCCAGTCGCATAATTTGTACGCCTTCAGCCATCAGGAGGTTAACCGCCTTGTAGCTATTGTTTTCCCGGCCGTCGATAATGTATCCTTCGGTGCCTTTTTCCACCTTACCGTTAATCCTTTCCGGGCCTTCCAAAACAGCAAAATCCCCTTCAGGAGCTATATCAAAGGGATCAACTCTCACTCCCATGAACTCATTCATGGTATGAGTAGCCAGGTCGTATGGATAGCTGGGTGTTCCGTCCTCTTTCATGGTCCAGGAGTTCTCGGGATAATGTGTCTCTGCAAGCAGGTTGCGGATAAGTCCCATCTTAGGTTGAGCCAGAGAGATAATGTAGGATCCTTCATCATACATCATGTCGTTGACGATAAAATCAGAATTAGCCTTTTTAATTTCAATTCCTGATCTCAACAGAGTATTGATCATTTTAACCGATGTTAGATAGTCGTGTTGCTTAGCCGGAATAACTACTGTTTTCATATCTCCTGATGCACCTCTTTCGGTTTGGTTTTTGGCTTTCAGGTATGCTGTTTGGAGGACCGTCTCCTTGTTTCTGGCAGCCAGATCGAGCAAGGACCAGGCAGCAGATTTCTTTTGTTCAACGATATCTCTCAGTCTCCACCATCCACCGGGCCAGGGATTAGGGAAGGTTGATTGTGCCTCGTACTCAGGAAAGCCCCGACTACCTGCGCTGAGTTGTTCGGGATGTATGTACACTGGAGTAGCCAGGTTTACGCCTGCCGACTCGGTTAGCATACCGGCAATGTTATGAAAAGGAGTGATCCAGTGCCATCCAAAATGGCCCCAGCCGGCAAACTGTGCGGAATTAAGAATGCCTTGGAATCCTTGTTCCTCCAGTTTATAGGCGATGTGTGCCCCATACCAGCTCATCTCACGCCATACCAGGGGATCGGCGTATGGTCGAATAGGATCGCAATAAGGTGGCACATAAAACCGTGCACCATAAGAGCCCATATGATGATGATCGATATAAGCCTGTGGGGGCCAGTCGACAAACATCGTCATAGCCATATATTTGGATTCCTGCAGGTTATGGTAGTCGCCATCTCTGTTATTATCATGCCCGCAATATTTATGGTAGAGGTAGGGCATGCTCAGTCCTTCATACTCTGTTCCCACTGTTTCTCTATACCAATCGGTGATCATTACCTGACCATCAGGATTAAGGCATGGGACCATAACGAATATCACATTATCGAGTATTCGCAAAGTTTCCTCATCATTTCTGGCGAGGAGGTCGTAGGCCAGTTCCGGGGTCATCTGGGTACCGCCCACTTCCGAGGCATGCAGACCCATCGACTGACAGATAACAGCTTTTCCTTCCTGGATATAGCTCTCTATGATTGCCTCTTCAGTACCCCTGGGATCGGAAATAGCCTTGTTCATCAGTCTATATTTCTCGAGGTTTTTAATATTTTCTCCTGATGAAATATACACTACCAGAAAGGGATGACCTTCTGCTGAGGGTCCCATATTCACTACCTTGAGACGGTCGCTCTCGATCTGCAGCTTATCAAAATACTCAACTATTTTGTCCCAGCGTGCAAGCTTATAATCCTCGCCCATCTGAAAACCGAAGAATTGTTGTGGGGAGGTGATGACGTATTTTACCTGGGAATAGGATTTGTTGCTTAAACCTGCGAAGAGGAATACAAATAAAGCTAAAATGGAAAGAGATCTTATAGATTTCATCGTATTGGGTTTTAGGTGACTAAATTTAGGGATAAAATGTAAAAAAAGTGTTTTAAAGTTGAGTTTTAGCTGTGCGATGTGTCTCACTGAGGATCATTTCTACCTGTGCATCGCGTTCCTGAATCTCCGCTTCGCTCCGTTCAGCCCCGACACGTCGGGATTTCCACAACGTTCCAAGATGACACTTTCTTTGTCGAGGATTCAGGATCGCATTGCATAGGTAGAATAATTTGAAATTTATAATTACCTTTAAATGTTGTTCCCCGCAATATATTGTAAACCTGATACTATGATTT
>CAYUNU010000250.1:0-5926 GCA_964446195.1 uncultured Porphyromonadaceae bacterium
CTAGGTGCCCAGGTAGATAGCACAAGTGTGTCGCTGACAATACAAGTTTCTTTAGGTATAAATTCAATTCCTGATGATGGATTTTCGTTGATATATGCTTATCCTAATCCTTTTTTTACTACAACCAGAATAGGATATTTGGAGCCTGATGGGGGGAGCGCTGAGCTCAGAATAATCAATATGCTCGGACAGCAGATATATCAGGAAGAAATTATAGCCATAAAGGGGGAGAATTATTTTCAATTTAATGGAGATAATCTCCCCTCTGGCTATTATTTGTATGCAATAATTAGAGAGAAGAAATCCCTGAGAGGAAAGTTGATAAAGAGGAAATAGTTGTTCCTAAAATTTCATTAGGAATTGCATCATAATATTCCGGTGTGGCTGGATATCTCCCGGTCTTCCGAGGTATTCAACATTAAGAATATTTTTCCCAATTACAGATAAGGTCGTTTCCTTTGTTATATCGCAGGATAGGCGTAGGTCTACTGTTGTGTACCCTTTACGGTTCTCATTAAAATAATCAGGATAACCTGGTAAGATCAGGTTGCCAAAAAGAGGGTTAATAAAAACATCATCAACTCTTTCCATCAGGCTGTTATGGATTGCGCTAACTCCTAAAGTACACCTTCTCCAAGAAAGATAGAGATCTCCTTTTATGGAATGACGATGACGGTATTTTAAAATATTAGTAACAGTACTGTCCTCGCTAATACTGAGGTCGATAGGATAAATATAGGTGTATCCTCCCTGTATGCCCACAGTAAGTTGTCCTATACTCTGTTCAGCATTCAAAACAACTTCAGCTCCTGTAATGCGGGCTTTACCAACGTTCAAAGCTTTAAATCCTACGTAATCCAGGGAAGGAGAGGTATTGGCATCGGGAAGATAGAGGTCAAATGTGAACTCTATCATATTGGTGTACTCACTACGGAAAACAGAAAGATCTGCATAACCCTTAAGTGATCCAAATTGGTATGCCTGTATGATTCCTGCATCGGCGCTCCAGGCTGTTTCCGATTCCAAATCAGGATTTGGGAATACATTAAGAGCTCCCACCTGAGTAGCGGTAAACTTTTCTGCTATGGAGGGGAAGCGATAACCCTGACCTAAGGACATTCTAAGGAAGGTGTGTTGTAGCAGTTGATAATTTAGTCCGGTTCTGAATACGGGGTGAGAATACTCTCTTACATCATTGAGCTTGTATGTCTCCCATCGAAAGCCTAAATTATATTTGATACGGGTTAATAAAGTCGCACTAGCCTGAGTAAAAATGGCTGTCTCATTTTTGGAATGATCCCCATAAAGGTTTGAATGAACCTGAGAAAAGTTGAAGGAGGATCCGATAGTCCAGTTTATATTATTTGAAAAATTGTGTTGATAAGAGTATTCCCCAAGGATCATGTTATACTGGCTGTTTTTATCCTCGTTATCCGGCATTTCATTTACATTCCTGTAGTATCTGGTAATAAGACTATGTTTATTATTCTTTCTTGTAAAATATTTTATTGAAGGGTCGATAAAAACTCTATAGCCATTCAAAAATGATGTGCCTGCCGGGTTTTGCTTGTAAGCCCCGGAGTCGGCATTCTCCCATAAGAAGAAGTCGCCCTGATTAAGCATCATCCCACTGGCTCCCAGGCCATAGGACAGGCCTCTTACTTTTTTTGATCTGTATTTTACTTTGGTGTTAAGTCTAGCGGTGTTACTATATTCATCTTCTCTATAGCCCTTATCCTTAAATACGTATGTACTAGCAGTGATGTCAATATTTCCGATTTTTCTTGAATGCGAAGCTGAAGCTCCTGCAAACCAGCGAGGGCTGTCCCACCAAATCAATTCTGTCCTTTTAGGAGAAAGATATGCTCCGGAAAATACCCTGATTGAGCTGGATGGTTTGTCGACCGGACTTTTATACCTCAGATTCACTACTCCGTTTAGCGCTGATGATCCGTACAGCACAGAAGATGCACCTTTTATTATCTCCACCTGGGCCAGATTTTCCAATGGCAGAAAGCTCCAGTGGATATGACCGGCATCTGCTGATATCATTGGAAGATCATCAACTAGAACTAATACTCTGCTACCCGCTCCATAGCTAAATCCACTCCCACCCCGGATGCTTGGTTGGCCATCCAGAATTTCAAAGCCCGGTATTTTGGTTAGTGCCATATCCAGTGATGAAGAAGCAATCATTTCTATTTTATCAGGTTTTAGAATGGCCATTGAAACATTTACATCTGTAGCTCTTTGTTCTGTTTTTTCAGCACTAACAACCACTTCATCAAGGATTTCAAAAGCTTCCATCATGTCGATGTTTAATATGCTTTTTTCATTTATCCTGATGTTGATTTTGCGTGAATATTTAACATAGCCTATAAATTGAGCATTGATAGAGTATGTTCCTTCCGGTAATGCTAAGCTGTATTTACCATCTATATCGGATAGGGTTCCTTTTCCATCCTGCAAAAAGATATGGGCTCCTGGCAGCGGATTACCTGTTCTGGAGTCTCTTACAAGTCCTTCAACCACTCCATTGCCCTGCGTGAAGGCCATTGATACAAATAGATAGAGGAAAAATATAATGGACAATAGTTTCTTCATTATGGAAATAATGGTTTATATCCTACGTTTAGTTTTTGAATATGTACGGAAGTTAGCTTTTTCAACTTTACGTTGATTAATATGTTTAACGATAAATATTAAGATTTGTTCATTCAGAGCGAATTAATTGTGTTAATGAGCTTTATCAAGAATAGAATATTATTTTTTGGCAAACTATTTGTAAATTCGAAATATGAAATACGCGCAATTTAGAAGATTTTTTATCCTGATGTCTATTAGCGGGATACTTATATTAGGACTATCGCAAAGGGGCTTTTCTCAATGTGAGCCTGATCTTGTCAGTTGCGTAGATGTTGATGAACCAGGCCAAATGTGCCCATCAGTTCTTCCTGATGGTTTTGTTGATGAGTATTATGAGCAAATTATTACTGTTCTTACTCCTGAGTCGGGTAAAGTTGGGGGAATAAATATTAATGTGCATAAATTGAAGTTAGAGAGCATTGAGAATCTTCCTGCAGGTATCGATTACCAAACTACAACGGATGAGTTCTATGCCGACGAAGCCTATTGTGTTTCATTAACAGGTACTCCTTTGGCGATTGGAACATACAATTTAAAAATTACTGTTATTCCTTACGTTTTGTTTCTAGGAATCCCTGTGAAATGGGGTGTGTACGTTGATAGTACCTCTATTGTTATGCATGTTGGGAATTCGACATTTAGTGATCCATTGAGTAGTCAGGATTTTTCACTTATTAATGCCTATCCCAATCCTTTTTCATCAGGAACAAGGGTTGGTTTTGTAGGAAAAGATGAAAAGGATGTAGAATTGCGCGTTTTCAATATGTTGGGCAGACAATTATATTATGAAAAAGTAGTGAGCACTATTGGTGATAACTACTTTGATTTTGCAGGTTATGAACTTGAACCCGGTTATTATTTATATGCAATAATCAGGGAAGAAAAGGTTTTAAATGGCAGATTGATAAAGAATAGATGATGAATCAGTGAAAAATTTTATTTTCCCAAAACTATTTTTACTGTTAACTCTAACAGTAATCCTTTCGCTTAAAGGTATTTCACAAAGCACTTTTGATCCTCAACAGTATATTCAGTTTTTAATTGATAATAAGGACCTTGACAGTAAGGACTTCTTGTCGAGGTTTGCTCCAGAGAGCACTTATTACTCGGGGATCGAGGATGTTTACCAACCCGCAGATGTTTCCTATTTAGATTCCATCAGGATAAAATATGAATTGACTGAGGCTGAGCTTGATTTGCTATTCAGGAATCATTTTGTTGTATCCGAAAGGCTGAGTTTTGATAAGATGACTCCTGCGCTTGATGATATTTTCAAAAAAGACCTGCCCGTATTTGTATCAACCGATGCCATACTCCATGCTTTGCATATTTCTTATGGTAATTTATTGAGGGATATGGAGATACAGGTTTTAGAGCCGGAGTTGAGAAAAAATGTGGATAGTCTTTTTGATGGAATACCTCTTCTAGTAGAGAAATATGGTGAAGATTCTCGATTTAAGGCCTCTCTGGAGGATGCAGATCTTTATATTACTATTGCTAAGTCGCTGATGGATGAAGTTCTTGTTGAAGCTCAGTTCACTGATCAGCAAAAGGTACGTGAGGTATGGGATGCAATACAGTCGGAAGCCTTTGTATCCATGCCTTTATTTACGGATATATCCAGGTTGCTTGATTTCAGTCAGTTCACTATCCGCGGGCATTATGCCAGATACGAAGAGTTACACTCTTATTTTAAATGTATGATGTGGCTGGGTAGAATGGAATTTGTTTTGGCTGAAGCCCCTCAGGAATGGTATGAGGCAGGATTTGATAAGGAAGGTCTGAGGCGTATGAATATTACTGCCTTAATGTTAAATGAACTTCTCCAAGGTGGTGAGATTCTTGAGTCTTTAAGTGAGATTGACAGGATAATTGCCTTTATGGTTGGGGAGAGTGATAATTTGCGGCCAAATGATTTTTCACAATTGGTTAAGGATTTCAATATTGAAGGGCCTGAATTTCTGCTGGACGACACTAATTTTGATTCTTTCGTCGAAGCGATGGTTCAATCGCCTGATTATCAGCAGAAAATTTTATCAGTATATATGAAGGGTAACCCGGAAACTATGGAGCCTACTCCATTGCCTGTATCTTATCGTTTCCTGGGGCAGCGGTTTATTATTGACTCATATATTTTCTACAAGCTGGTTTATGATAATGTTGTTTACCAGGATCAAAAGATATGCAGAATGATGCCTGATCCTCTTGATGCTATGTTTGCTCTGGGAAATGACAATGCCCTGCCATTATTGTCGGATGAGCTTGAGGCTTGGAATTATTCATCCCAATTAGCGGGATTGCGTTACCTGGTAGATTCCTATGATGATGAATTCTGGGGAGAATCGCTCTATAATAGCTGGCTTCAGGCTATCAGGTTGTTAAGTCCAGGGTCTGAGAAAGATGATTTTCCTTTGTTTATGAGTACAGTTGCATGGCAGCAGCAAAAGCTAAACACGCAGTTAGCATCGTGGACACAGTTGAGGCATGATAATCTTCTATATGCCAAGCAGTCGTACACTCATGGAGGAGAATGTATGTTTCCTCATTCCTATGTTGAGCCTAATCCTGATTTTTACAGACAGATTGCATTGTTTGCAGAAAAGGCCGGGTCTTTTGATGCTTTTAGTTCTATCCGGGGATATGCTACATATCGAAGTGTGGCCGAGTATTTTGATGGTCTGGAGGCAAGTATGATAAAGTTAGAGGAGATTTCCAGGAAGGAGCTTGATGGGATTGATTTAAGTGCTTCTGATATTGATTTTCTGGGAGATATGCTCATTGAAGGTAATATAAGCGGACCTGAGTTTAATGGTTGGTATGTGGATCTGCTTTACGATTCTGATGGTGGACCGGCTTATATTTTTGACCCCTCTGAATCAGATTTTCTGGTTGCTGATGTTCATACGCAACCTACTGATTGTAGTGGGAATGTTGTGGGTAAGGTATTGCACGTTGGTGTTGGTAGGGTTAATTTAGGCGTTTTTATAGCAGAATCTCCGTCGAATAATTATGCGCCAATGGCTTATGTTGGTCCTGTAATGTCGTATTATGAAAATATTACCGAGGATTTTAAACGTTTAACAGATGAGGAGTGGACAAAAAATGTACAAGAGGGCTTGTTACCATCACGACCGGATTGGGTGAATGTTTATTTGGCTAATAGTGAGGGTAATGAGTTTGGTGAGGGTAGGGAGTTGGATGGTGTTTTATACACCGGTATTAGTCAAACAATAAATAATTATCCTGATTTTGGGATCGACAAGGTGTATCCTAATCCATT
>CAYUNU010000251.1:0-316 GCA_964446195.1 uncultured Porphyromonadaceae bacterium
TCGGTTGAATCATATTGTACTTCCTGTAAAGATAATTATACTCTGCCCGCAGAGCTGAACTGTACGAATCACTGTTTCTCTCGGGAATAAACCCTGATTGTCCGAAAAAAATACTCTCTAACTGGAAAAGATTTGTCTTATGTTTTTCCAGCCAAACTGGTTTTATTGATCTCCCAAGCTGTTCCATTGGATTCTGATTCTTACCAAAACCAAACCCCCTGCAAATAGTTTGTAGAAACAACTCCTTCATTCCTCCACGATTATCATCCAGATTATTGCCGAGGAAGCCTTGGGCAGCGGGGTCGAGGAAATCTGC
>CAYUNU010000251.1:326-5354 GCA_964446195.1 uncultured Porphyromonadaceae bacterium
AGATTATTGCCGAGAGTACTTATCCGTTGCTCCATCCTTTCTATCCCCATCGATACAATAGCATTCTCAACCTTAACCGGAGAAAAATCATGCCACCTGGAGCCACATGGAATAGGACTGAGCTCCGACATCAGTCTCTGGTATTGATCATAATACTCCGGGTTAATACTTAAGGCCAGAGTGGGGATAAGATTCCCCAAAGAATTCCTTACATCCCTGTCTGCATTGTTTACTACGTGCAAAATAACTGGATCATATGCAGGATCATTATGATGTTTATGGGAATACCAATCCTTTGCATCAACATGAATTTCAACATGACCAACCCATAAAACACTATCCAAATAAATCTTAGCCTCCAAAAAATCAGGCCCGGCATCACGATTATACTGTCCGGGAAAAACTACTTTCACTGATTTACCACAAGTAGTTTCCAATCGGGATGAATCATATAGGCTATATCGCCATATATAATGAATAAATTCCTCTTTCATACGAATATCTTTTATTCATATAGATGAAGAAATGTAGATGAAATGGAAAATAATCCTGATGAAAAATAAAAAATCAGGAAAGAGTTTTAAAGGAACCTGGCCATATCCTTTTGGATAGTTAAGGCTGCAAGAGCCGACTGCTCCGCAAAATCAGGGCCTGTAGAAGCATATATTATTCCTCTGGAACTATTGATCAGGAGCCCCCCTTGTTTGTTGCCCCCATGATCCATAACTTCTTCCAAACTCCCTCCCTGGGCACCAACTCCGGGCACTAACAGAAAATTGTCGGGGATAATGCTTCTGACTTTTTGTAAATGGCTCGATTTGGTAGCCCCAACAACATACATCAGATTATCAACACTCCCCCAGTCCTTGCTAGTCTCTATGACCTCCTCATACAAGTACCTCCCCGAGTCCATTAACCGAAGCTGAAAGTCCCGGGCCCCTGCATTGGATGTTAAACCCAATAGAATTACCCACTTGCCGGTGAAGTCTAAAAATGGATCTATCGCATCCCTGCCCATGTAAGGAGAAACTGTAACTGCATCAAAATCAAAAGACACAAAAAAAGTTAGAGCATACTGCCTGGCAGTATTACCAATATCACCCCTCTTAGCATCAGCAATAATAAATAAAGATGGATCCGTGGATCTGATATAATCAACTGTTTTTTCCAGCGATCGCCACCCGGCAGCTCCACCAGCTTCATAAAAAGCAAGATTGGGCTTATAGGCAACAGCAGTTTGGTGAGTAGCATCAATAATCGCCTTATTGAATGCAAATACTGGATCAGGATCACGCCTGATAATATCAGGAATCTTATTATGATCAGAATCCAAACCTATGCACAAGCACGATTTCTTCTTTCTTATCTCCTGATGTAACTCCCTGGCAGTCATGTTAATTAAATTTCTGAGGCCTTTAGCCTTTCAGCATTTTCTGCGATGGTTAATTTATCAATAATTTCCTGAATATTACCATCCAATATTGATGGAAGGTTGTAAATAGTTAAAGAAATACGATGATCAGTCATCCTACCCTGAGGATAATTATAAGTTCTGATCTTTGCCGATCTGTCTCCCGTAGAAACCATTGTCTTCCTTTTGGACGATATCTGATCTAAATACTTCTGATATTCAATGCTATACAAACGTGTCCTTAACTCCTCCATAGCCTTGTCCTTATTCTTAAGCTGTGATTTCTGATCCTGACAAGTAACAACAACTCCAGTCGGCACATGAGTAAGCCGGACTGCAGAATAAGTAGTATTCACTGATTGGCCACCCGGTCCGGATGAACAGTAAGTATCTATCCTGATATCACTCGGCAGAAGTTCGATATCAAACTCCTCAGCCTCAGGCAATACAGCTACACTGGCTGCTGAGGTATGCACCCTACCTTGTGTTTCGGTTTGAGGCACCCGTTGAACCCTGTGTACTCCAGATTCATACTTCAAAACACCATAGACACCATTGCCGGAAACCTTAAATACTATTTCCTTATATCCACCGGATGTTCCTTCTGTTATATTATTAATACTAATCTTCCATCCTCTTGCATCACAATACTTTGTGTACATCCTATATAAATCACCCGCAAAAATGCTCGCTTCATCACCACCTGTACCGGCCCTAATCTCCATAACCGCATTCTTATCATCTTCAGGATCTGACGGCAAGAGCAGTATCCTGATCTCCTCATCCATCTCTTCTTTGCGGTGGATCAACATATCTAATTCTTCCTTAGCCATCTCCCTTAATTCAGGATCCTTCTCCTCCTCAAGCATCTTCTTCGTAGAGTCGAGATTATTAACAACATCCCGGTAGCTCAGATAAGCGTCATAAACTTTCTTAAGATCCTTATATTCTTTATTGAGTTTGATGTACCTCTTCATATCATTGATGATATCAGGTTGAGTGATTAACTCACCAACATGCTCAAATCTTTTGGCTACACCTTCTAATTTTTCAAGTAACATAACTATATATGTTTTTTATTTTTTTGAATTCTAATTTGAAATTAGCTCGGGTAAGACTAACCCAAGCTCAAGATAACTGGCAAAAAAAGCTAATAGAAAAAATCTCCGTACTCCGATTTTATTGTGAGCTTTTTACCTTCCGACTTTTCACATCGACCAATTATCCTGGCTTCAATATCAAAACCGGCCGCAATATCAATTACGCGCTCAGCTAGCTCAGCAGGCAGATAAACTTCAAACCTATGGCCCATATTGAAAACCTTATACATCTCCTGCCAAAGTGTTCCCGACTGTTCTTGGATGATTTTGAATAGTGGAGGAACAGCAAATAAATTATCTTTAATCACATGCAAATCCTTAACAAAATTCATAATCTTCGTCTGGGCCCCTCCCGAACAATGGATCAGGCCATGAACAGAAGATCTCATTTCAGATAGTATTTCTCTAACAACAGGAGCATAAGTGCGGGTGGGCGACAATACCAGCTTGCCGGCATCCATCCCTAATCCTTCTATTTCCTGACTTAATTTTAAGCTTCCCGAATAGACAAGATCACCTGGGATACCAGGATCAAATGATTCGGGATACTTATCCGCAAGGTAATGAGCAAAAACATCATGCCTGGCAGAAGTTAACCCGTTGCTTCCCATTCCTCCATTATAGGAGGATTCATACTTAGCCTTTCCTGAAGATGACAGGCCAACAATCACATCACCGGCACAAATTTTCTCATTGGTGATAACATCATTACGAGGCATCCTCGCTGTTACAGTGGAATCAACAATTATGGTTCGAACAAGATCTCCCACATCAGCAGTTTCGCCACCGGTAAAAACCATGTTAATACCAAGGCTCCGCATCTCTTCAATTATTTCTGAGGTTCCTTGTATAAGTGCCGATATTACTTCTCCCGGGATAAGGTTTTTATTACGTCCTATTGTTGAGGAAACAAGAATATTATCAACAGCTCCAACACATAGCAAATCGTCGAGATTCATCACAAGTGCATCCTGAGCTATTCCCTTCCAAACAGAAATATCTCCGGTTTCTTTCCAATAAAGATAAGCAAGGGACGACTTGGTTCCTGCTCCATCAGCGTGCATAATATTGCAAAAGGCAGGATCACCAGCTAAAATATCAGGAATAATCTTGCAAAAAGCATTTGGGAAAATGCCCTTATCAAGATGGCTTATAGCAGCATGCACATCTTCTTTAGATGCTGATACTCCACGGCTTTGATATCTGGATTCCTCTTTCATTTTAGAGGTGCAAAGGTAGGAAAATTACGGAAATTTTTACCCCCCCTTTTTAACGCCTGTCTTATTAACCCTCTTTAGAGCTTCTTCTTTTCCAGTCTTTTTAAAAGCTCCTCCTCCAGAACGTCCTTGTCGCAATTCCTCCTGCCCCATCTGTAGAAGCTGATCCTCCACATTCATATTCTTGTCTCTCAGTGACTTAGCCACATAATCAGTTCTAAGGACTCTAAACTCTGTACGCCGATTGAGCTGGTGTGCAACTTCTTGCTGTTCATTTTCCGGAAGAGCCTCAATAAAACCTTTGGAAAGTGAATCGCTGACATTCAAAAATTCATAATCTTCAGCTAATTTCTGATCAACAACCCTGGGTACTTCAGGTCCATAACCTCTTGCCTCAAGCCTATCGGCTGGAATACCCTTACTAATAAGATAATCAACTACAGATTGTGCCCTGTTTTGCGACAGCTCCAAATTGGTCATGGTTCTGAAAGGCCTTACGTCTGTGTGAGACATCAGTTCAATAGTAATATTGGGGTTATCCTCAAGTGTCTCCACCAGCTGATCCAAAGCAACTAGTGATTCTGGCCTCAGATCCCATTTTGCTAAATCATACAAAATATTAGGTAGCTCAATAGGCTTGAAGATAGGAGGCATCACCAGGGTGACATCAAAATCACGACTTTCGGGTAATCCGACTGTGGTTTCCCTGACTTTAGCATTTAGGTAATTCTTTTTTAGCGACACTACAATATAGTCAGTTTCTGGCTGCAGTTTAAAGCTAAAAGTACCTGTTGAGTCCGTTGCATATTCAAGATTTGTTCCGTCACTACCAATAAGCCTGACATCCGCCTTATTTATAGGCTCTTCAGTCTCTTCATTAATAACTCTTCCCGCGATAGAGAATTTTTTGCTTGGAAGAACAAAGGAAAAGATATCATCACCACCCTTAGAATCGGAAGATCGATTTGAAGTAAAATAGCCTTGCTCTTCTTTGCGCTGAAAAATTATACCAAAATCATCTCCAATACTATTGATGGGATATTTCATATTCTCGATAGTCCATTTATCTTCAGACGAAAGTGTAGCTTTAAAAATATCTAAGCCCCCCATTCCTAAGTGTCCATCGGACGAAAAATAAAGCGTACTATCACCTCTCACTGAAGGAAACATTTCATTTCCCGGCGTATTTATCTCAGGCCCCAGATTGTCGGGCTGACCCCAATCACCACTTTTACTTTCACGTGTTCCTTTCCAAATGTCCTTTCCTCCCTGACCGCCAAATCGCTCAGCACCAAAATAC
>CAYUNU010000251.1:5364-5908 GCA_964446195.1 uncultured Porphyromonadaceae bacterium
GATAATCAGACGAAAAATACAATTCACCGTTGTCCCTGATAAAGGGGAACAGTTCATCGCCGGGTGTATTGATTTCAGGTCCAAGGTTTTCAGGTTTACCCCATGCTTCACTCAATTTTTCTACTTTCCAAATGTCTTTTCCTCCTTGACCTCCAAATAGGTTAGAAGCAAAATACATGGTAAGCTCATCATCTGTCAAACTGGGGTGAGCTATAACAACACTATCGTGGCTGATTGGATACACCGTAGGTTCTGTCCACATACCGCCGGTTTTGGTCGCACTCATTATCTGACAACCAAGCGCTTCCTCCTTATCAAATCTACAACGGGTGAAATACAATGTGCCTCCATCTTCGCTTATCCAGGGAGTACCATCATCGTACTCCGTGTTAATAGTCTTGTCAATAGGCGTTGGAACTGTCCATTTCATCTTATTATCAAGACGAGTCATGAAAATATCGGTAAAACTTTCACCTGTAGCACCATGCGGTTTGTTGCCCTCTGCGCCGTCACGGGAGGAGGTAAAATATAATTCACGATAATC
>CAYUNU010000252.1:0-2549 GCA_964446195.1 uncultured Porphyromonadaceae bacterium
TAGAACTTTCAAAAAAGCGAAGGAAAGAAGTCTATGCTGAATGTTTAAAACTTAATTTGCAAGTTGCTGAGATTGAAACAATCGTTGAAAATGAAAATGATGTAGTCGCTGCCCAACGAGAAATTCAGGAAAAAGGCATCAACTCACTGGTCATCTACCTCGGTAATTTTGGACCGGAAGGCCCATTAACACTGTTAGCTCAAAAATTTGACGGTCCGGTCATGCTGGCAGGTGCAGCAGAAGAAACAGGCAACAATCTGATACATGGCCGCGGCGATGCATATTGCGGAATGTTGAATGCATCATACAATATTGGCCTCAGAAATCTTAAGCCATATATACCAGAGTATCCGGTTGGCACAGCTAATGAAATAGCAGGCATGATCTCCGAGTATATTCCCGCTGCCAGAGTTATCCTTGCCTTGAAAAAACTCAAGATCTTCTCCTTCGGACCAAGGCCGCACGACTTCCTGGCATGCAATGCTCCTATCAAACCTCTTTATGATATTGGTGTTGAAATAATGGAAAACAGCGAGCTGGATCTTTACGAACTGTATAATAAATCTGAAAATGATAAAAGAATTCCTGATGTTATAAAGGACATGGAAGCTGAGCTAGGTGCTGGAAATAAACACCCAGGTATTCTCGAAAAATTGGCTCGCTATGAATTGACTCTTGCCAACTTTATGGAGAATAATTTGGGTGCCTCAGACTATGGCATTTTTGCAAATAAATGCTGGCCGGCCTTTCAAACTTCATTCGGGTTCGTACCATGCTATGTCAATTCCAGATTTGCTTCCCGTGGAATACCAATAGCCTGTGAAGCTGATATTTACGGAGCTCTTAGCGAGTATATGATAACAGCAGCCACCGTAGCACCGGCAACCTTACTCGATATCAACAATACCGTGCCATATGATATGATAAAAGAAGCAGGTGAGCCAACATCAGGTTACAAACCAACAGATCTTTTCATGGGCTTCCATTGCGGCAATACCTGCGCTTCATGCGTATCTGATGCCGAGATGAAGTATCAGCTAATTATGCATCGCCTGCTTGAGAATGGTCAAGAACCCGACATTACCAGAGGAACACTTGAAGGAAATATCAAACCGGGAGACATTACAATCTTTAGATTCCAGGCAACTGCCGATGCTAAACTAAAAGCATATGTTGCTGAGGGTGAGGTACTGGATATTGATCCCAGATCCTTTGGTAGTATAGCGGTTTTTGCAATAAAAGAACTAGGGCGGTTCTATCGCCATGTACTGATTCAACAAAGATTCCCCCACCATACAGGTGTTGGATTCTCGCACACAGGCAAAGCTCTTTTCGATGCATCAAAAATGCTAGGTTTAAATGATATCTATTTCAATAAGCCTAAAGGAATGATGTACAAAACAGAAAATCCATTTGGATAGAAATAACTAACTTTAGCAATATGGTCCTCAGTATTAATGAGTTAAAGGAATCCGTCTGCAAAGCCAATCTGGATCTGGTAAGGCATGGCCTGGTTATCCTGACATTTGGAAATGCCAGTGGATTTCTCCGAGAAAAAGGACTGGTCGTAATTAAGCCTAGTGGTGTATCATATGATAATTTGAAGGCATCAGATATGGTAGTAGTCGACCTGAATGGAAATATTGTGGAAGGAGATTTAAACCCATCATCAGATACACCTACTCACATAGAAATATATAAATCTTATCCTGATGTAAAAGGTGTTGTACATACTCACTCAAGCTGGGCAACTATCTGGGCACAGGCAGGAAAAAGTATCCCTGCTCAGGGCACTACTCATGCCGACCATTTTTACGGAGACATCCCTTGCACCCGATTAATGAATCCTGATGAAATAAAATCAGGATATGAAAAGAATACGGGAAAGGTGATTGTCGAATGTCTGGGAGATACCAATCCCCTGGAAATGCCTGCTGTATTGGTTAATAATCATGGTCCATTCACTTTCGGAAAAGACGTGGAATCAGCGGTTATAAATGCAGTTGCACTGGAGGAAATAGCTAAAACAGCATACCATACTCACCAGCTTGGAAACACAGCCCCAATAAATAAAGACCTACTAAATAAACATTTCCAGAGGAAACATGGTCCGGGCAAGTACTACGGTCAGAAATAATTAATCCCTTCCTCCCCCATGGCTAGGGTGGATACAGGGGGGTACGTAAACCAAATATCATGAAAAAAAATCTCCTACTCTCAATCGCCATCCTTTTTTCTTTTGGAGCCTACTCACAAAACACATTGGTTGTAGATACCGATAAGGGTGAATACAAAATCGACAAACATATCTATGGCCATTTTGCCGAACACCTCGGTCGCTGCATATATGAGGGTATCTGGGTGGGGCCCGAATCACCAATACCAAATACCCGTGGCATTAGAAATGATGTCGTTGCAGCTTTAAAGGATATCGCTATCCCAAACCTTCGCTGGCCGGGAGGATGCTTCGCCGACACATATCACTGGAAGGATGGAATCGGACCTCGTGAGAATCGACCATCTATCGTAAATGTTCACTGGGGCGGAGT
>CAYUNU010000252.1:2649-5867 GCA_964446195.1 uncultured Porphyromonadaceae bacterium
ACTACGCAGACCTCATGCGCCAATACTCAACCTTCTGCCGTAATTTCTCCGGGAATAAAATGATAAAAGTAGCCTGCGGCCCCTATGGAGAAAACTATGAATGGACAGAAACCCTGATGGAAAAACAAGTTAATAGAAACATGATGCAAGGCCTCGCTTTACATTATTATACTGTCTATGAAGACTGGGGGAACAAGGGTTCTGCTACAGATTTTGGCCTTGATCGATGGTTTGGGACTCTTAACAATGCAATAAAAATGGATGAGTTACTTGTAAAGCATTCTGAAATCATGGACAAATATGATCCTGATAAAAGAATTGGTCTGGCTGTGGATGAATGGGGAAACTGGTTTGATGTTGAACCTGGCACTAATACAGGATTCCTTTACCAACAAAACTCACTCAGAGATGCTGTTTCGGCCGCAGTAATATTAAATATTTTTAATAATCATGCCGATAGAGTGAACCTTGCGAATATTGCACAAACAGTGAATGTTTTGCAATCAATGATCCTTACTAAAGGCGAAAAAATGATTCTCACGCCAACTTACTATGTCTTTAAAATGTATAAGGCCTTCCATGAGTCAACTCTATTACCTATTGAGCTTAATTGCGAAAATTACTCATATGAGAATGAGAATATTAAATCCATTAGCTCTTGTGCATCAATAAATGAGGATGGAACAATTAATATTTCTCTGGTAAATCTTAATCATGAAAAAGATATTGAACTTTCATGCCAACTCAAGGGAAGTAATCTCAACAAGGTAAGTGGAAAGATCTTAACATCTGAAAAAATCAACGATTTTAACGATTTTGACACCGAGGAAAAAGTAAAACCCCGAGCCTTCAAAAACGCCAAATTCAATAACAACAAACTAACAATAAAACTCCCCGCAAAATCAGTAGTAGTCCTACATATCAACTAACCAATAGCTTCAGCTAGTGGACCAAGTAACAACACTATACACCCAACCATGAATCCCACAAAACTCATCACAGCCCTCCTGATCCTTCTACTTACAATCGCATGCCAACCACAAAAAGACATAAAACAGGTATCAATATCAATAGACCCTACCATTATAACAGGGGACATAGATGAGATGGTTTACGGCCATTTCTATGAGCATATCTACCATTCAGCCAATGGTGGTCTGTGGGGCGATATGATATGGAACAGAAGTTTTGAGGAATATCCTAGTGGGGGTAAATGGAGTAGTAATAATGGGATTCTATCTCAATCAAACCTGAATACCGATATCAAATTATTTTTTGGAGATAAAAGCTGGACTGATTATGAGTTCTCGCTCGAAGGCAAAATAACAGATGGATATGAAGGCTTCCTAATCTTATTCAGAGCTCTGGATGAAGATAATTTTTATTGGTATAACCTCGGCGGCTGGGGTAACAGCCAGCATGTCCTTGAAAAAGAAGTCGACGATAATCGTAAAAACTTATCGGACTTTGTAAAAGGTAAACTAAATAAAAACGAATGGTACAAAATCAGGATTCGATGTGAAGGAAACCATATACAGGCCTGGCTAAATGATGAGAAGCTGCTTGATATTAGAGATGAAAACAATCCGCACTTATCAGGGATGGTCGGTCTTGGATCATGGAGTACAGCAGTCGATTATAGAACCATCAGGATAAAAAAACTTGATGGAACAACCTTATATGAAGGGTTACCAGAGCTTCCTGATGAAGTAATATTACCACGACACTGGACAAAGAAAGGTGAGTCAAATATTATCCCTCTAAAATCAGGTGCTCTCAATAGTGAATTCTGCATCCAATTCTCAAATTCAAATGGGGAAACAGGCTTACATCAGGAGAATATTTCAGTGGAAGCTAATGTGCATTATAATGGATCAATATGGATTAAAGGAAACTCCAAGGACCAGCTTATTTTAAGGTTAAATATTGGAGAAGAAAAACTGGCCGAAAACATACTGACGGGATTCACATCCGAATGGAAAGAATATCCGGTTCACTTTTTACCCATGAAAACGACTCATGATGCCTCTATCGACCTTATAGCTTCATCAGGAGGGCACCTTTCCATTGATCAATTTAGTCTGATGTCGGAGAAATCAACTGCAAATGACGGCTTCCGCCCGGATCTATTTGCTGCTGTAGAAGACCTTAATCCACCCATAATCAGATGGCCTGGCGGTTGTTTCGCCGAGCTATACAGATGGAAAGACGGTATTGGAGCTCAACATGATAGAGGTGTTTTCCCTGTTAATATCTGGGATGATAAAGACGTTAACTCCCTGGGTACAGATGAGTTTATTACCATGTGTAGAAAACTTGATTCGGAACCACTAATAGTTATTAATGCCGGGTTTCATGAGGGAGCAGGTACTCCAGAGGCTTGGGAACCTTGGATAAAGGAGGCCTGCGAGTGGCTGGAATACTGCAATGGCCCAACCAATTCAAAGTGGGGATCAATAAGAGCCGAGAATGGTAATCCTGAACCCTACAATGTTAAGTATTGGGAGATTGATAATGAATTGTGGAGATCAAAGGTTCCTGATGCAAAAATTTATAGTGAAGCAGTAAAGCTTTTTTCTGATGCACTGAAAAAAGTTGATCCATCAATTATCGTTATCGCCCACGGTGGAAATGGTATAGACGAAGAATGGAATAATATACTTATCGACAATAGTGCTGAGTATTTTGATATCCTGAGCGTGCACCATTATATGGATCCTGATAAATTCAATGAAGGTGTTTATGAGCAGGAAGCTTTTTATAACAGAACAGCACAGACCATGGCGGAATCGGATAATCCGGATATGAAACTATACATATCCGAATGGAATGCCCAAACAACCGACTGGAGAACAGGACTGTACGCAGGTGGATTGCTCAACGCTTTTGAGCGCTGTGGAGATTTCCTTACCATGGGAGGTCCGGCATTATTCTTACGACATGTAACTGCAAATGCTTGGGATAACGCCTTTATCAATTTTGATCACACAGGCTGGTTTCCGGCACCTAACTACATAACTATGAAGTTGTGGCGCGACAATTACGCTCCTAACAAAATCCTTTCTAATTGTGACGACAAGAACCTTAATATTGTGAGCACTCTTTCTGAAGATGGAAACACAGCTATTCTTAAAATTGTAAACCCTGTTGATGAAATCAAGAGTATTATTTTAAGTATTCCTGATGCTGTAAATTTTGAAAAGCCAACATTAACCTTG
>CAYUNU010000253.1:0-5863 GCA_964446195.1 uncultured Porphyromonadaceae bacterium
AGTCTATCTCAATGTCATTCAGACCATTAATCTTTGACCATTTGTCTATTAAGTAGGAATCTTTGTCATATTGGAAAAGCCCGCTTTTCGTAGCACAGAAAATTTTATTATTCCCGGTTTCAACAGCTATGGCCCGGCTAAATGGTAAGTGTTCCTGCCATTCACCAAGCCTCGACTGGCTCTTAAGTGAAGCAGAAAATATCAGGATTAACCCAAGGCAAATGAGGCTTATTTTTCTCACGAATGATGTAGGATACATTTGATTATAACTCAAAAATCAGCAAATTATTTTAATTATTTACGGTAAAAGCTTCCAGGAATTCAACTAGCTTAGCTACGCTGCGACCGCGATGGGAAATTGCATTTTTTTGTGCTGCCTCCATTTCGGCAAAACTTTTATCGAAACCTTCCGGGAGAAATATCGGATCATATCCAAAGCCATCGAGGCCTTTCTTTTCAGGGAGAATTATTCCGTCCACTTTTCCTTCAAAGAGGTGCTCTTTACCATTGATAATCAGAGCTATTACCGTTCTGAATCTGGCTTTTCTGTTTTCCTGATTTTCCAGGGCTGCAAGCAGCTTATTCATGTTATCGTCAAAGGTGGCTTTTTCTCCGGCATATCTGGCAGAATAAACGCCTGGAGCTCCCAGAAGTGTATCAACCTCCAGTCCTGTGTCGTCAGCAAAACAGCTGGCCTGCGTTCTGCTATATACAAACCTTGCTTTTTGTAGAGCATTGCCCTCCAGGGTGTCGGCTGTTTCTGGGATATCTTCTTTAATACCTATTTCCCCAAGACTTACAATATTGTATTTATCCCTTAGGAGATCTTGAATTTCTTCTAATTTATATAGATTGTTTGTGGCGAAAATCAGCTTTTCCATGGTTCTGTGTTTCTGTTATTGCTAATCTTTGTATGACAATGAATGTAATTGTGTTTGTTTGAAAAATATGATTATTGTCACCAAAGTCGTAAACACCAAAAAATCAAAAACTTAAACACTCTTATTCCTTTTGATAAAGCCCGTTCTTTTTTCTATTTTTGGTTTACTAATATATAAATAACAGCTAATTATAATGGAAAATATGGATTGGAAAACATTGCCCTTCGGTTACATGAAAACAGATTACAATGTAAGGTGCTATTATCGGGATGGCAAATGGGGTGAAATTGAGGTGAGTTCGTCGGAGTATGTCCCTATGCATATTGCTGCTACTTCTATACATTATGGTCAGGAAGCTTTTGAAGGTCTTAAAGCATTTACCGGCAAGGATGGCAAGGTTAGGGTATTCAGATGGAGAGATAATTCTGCAAGGATGCGTAGATCTGCAAAAGGGATATTAATGGCAGAAGTTCCGGAAGATCTCTTTGGAACAATGATGAGGAAGGTTATCAATCTTAACCGAAGGTTTATTCCCCCATATGGCACAGGGGCTTCTTTGTATATACGGCCCTTGTTAATTGGCACAGGTGCCGAAGTGGGAGTTAAACCAGCCAATGAATATCTGTTTATGATCTTTGTTACACCAGTTGGCCCTTATTTTAAGCAAGGGTTCAGTCCGGTCGATATTCTTATTACTCCAGGCATAGATAGAGCGGCTCCATTGGGTACAGGGCATATCAAGGTTGGTGGAAATTATGCAGGATCCCTCACCGCTCTTAAGATAGCCCATGATAAGGGATATGCATCAGCGATGTTTCTGGATGCGAAAGAAAAGAAATATATCGACGAAGCCGGCCCTGCCAACTTCTTTGGGATAAAGAATAATACTTACATAACACCGTCATCAGAATCTATTCTCCCTAGTATTACCAATAAGTCTCTCCAAAAGATTGCAGAAAGTATCGGAATGGACGTTGAAGTTCGTCCTGTTCCTTTAACTGAGCTTTCTACTTTCGAAGAGGCAGGTGCATGTGGAACTGCAGCAGTAATAAGTCCGATAAAAAGATTGGTTAATAATGATACTGGAGAGGTAACAGATATTTGTCCCGACTGCAAGCCAGGGAAAATGTCAATTCAATTGTATGAAAAGCTTGTTGCCATACAAACAGGAGATGCTCCTGATGAATTTGGCTGGGTAGATATTATTGAGGAATAATCTAAAGTAGCAAACTGGTAAGGTAGCCGTTGTGCCTCCTGATATTGAAGACAAAGAGATTGTCGAGTATCAGGTACTGCCCCCTGATACCTGTAAGTTTTCCTTCTATCAGAGAGACCTTGTCGAAATTTATGCTCTTTACCTTATCAGGATATTCTAATACAGGATAGTTGAGAGTAGTGATATTATCATCCTCGATAACAAACTCCTGTAATCCCGGTTCCATCGCGTCCCAGGCTTTCTCTTTTTCATCTATCAGATCAATTTCTTTATTCCTGATGTCCTTAAGCATCTTTTGCCAGCTGGTTTTGTCGGTATATAATGATTTAAGGGCTACCTCAATAAGCCCGGCCAAATAGCGGTTTGGTGTCCTGGCTAGTTTTATAACTTTCCATGCCCCCTGGTCGATCCAGCGGGTAGGGATCTGTGTTTCCCTGGTGACTCCCACTTTGACTGTACTCGTGAGAGCCAGATAAACGATGTGATCAGTAAGACAATGGCCTTTCGACCATTCCATATCCCGACTAATACCCTCGTGGGCTCTGCAGGTTTCTGGTTGCATTATACATGTGTCAGTTTCAGGTAAGGTGCTAAAACATTGAAAACAATATCCCTGAAAAAAGGAGCTCTTTGTTTCCTGTCCACAAGAGATGCAGTTTATTTTATTCAGATATTTAAGGCCTATTTTTTTGCCAATCAGATCGTTTAGAAGCAGATCATTCCCATCAAGCGTAAGAGTATAGCTAACCGGGTCGGACGCTACACTTTTCATCTTTATTAAGTTTCCAGTGTATTGCATAATGGGTAAAAATAAGGAAAAGTTTCGGGTTTCGGGTTGCGAGTTACGGGTTTTAGGTAAAAAAATGATTGTTGTAACAGTTGGAAAATGAGGTGGTTGGGTTGATGGGGGTTAATTAATGTGAAAGTGTTTAGTACTATGTATTGCAAGGTAACATAAAAAATATATATCTTTGCAAAGGAAACAATAATGTTATAGAAGGTATTCTGACAATAAAACTAATTAAAGCATGAAAAAGACAATTCAAATCAATCTGGCGGGAACGGTATTTCATATCGATGATGATGCCTATGATCTGCTAAGGAATTATTTAAATTCTGTTGAGCGAAAATTCTCTCGTGATCCGGGTGGGTCGGAGGTGATACAAGACCTTGAAAGTCGCATGGCTGAACTTTTCACTGAGAAGTTGAATGCTCACAAAGAGGTAATTGGTGTACAAGACGTTCGCGATGTTCTGGGAGTTCTTGGAGCACCTTCAGATATGGGTAGTGACGATTCTGTAGGTGTTGAGAATGAGCCAAGTCGAAGTAACTATCGACACAACAGAAGGTACAAGAGAATGTATCGCGACTCGGTGGATAAACCTGTTGGAGGGGTGTGTTCGGGATTAGCATATTATTTTGATACCGATCCTCTCTTACTCAGGGTACTGTTTGTGATCGGCCTTTTTGTGGGTTTTGGCTTTTTGCTATATCTGATATTGTGGATAGCTCTCCCGGTGGCTGAGTCACCGGAACAACTGGAAGAGATGCGTTCCGGATCCAGATATTTTTAAAATCAGGAAAATGAAAAGGACAGGCTTAAAAACAGGAGCAGGATTATTACTGGTGCTTATGATGCTTTTTTCATGTGATGCTGGTATCGTTGGTAATGGTGATGTACAGACCCGGACAAAAACAATACAAGATTTTGATCGACTGGAAATTGATGGGAATTTCAATGTTTTTATTGATCAGACTGGCAAGCCGGGTCTGCGTATTGAAGCAGATGAGAACATAATGGATATTATTAAGGTTTATGATTCAGGAAATAAGCTGGAAATTCGTTCGGAGGTCAATATTCTTAGAGCGAAGAAAAAAAACCTCTATATAAATATTGATGATCTGAGAAAGCTAGAGCTGTCTGGAGCTTTAGAAGTAAGAGCTGATGATCAGCTTAAACTGAGGTCCTTATACATAGTCGGCAGTGGTGCAGCAGATGTTAATCTGGATATTGAAGCTGATGAGCTTAGGGTTGATATCTCCGGGGCTGCTGATTTTGACCTTAAAGGAAGAGTGGAAGATGCTGAGTTTGTTATTTCGGGAGCGGGTGGCTTTGATTTACTTGATCTTGAGGTAGAAAAAATGGCTATTGAAATTAGTGGAGCAGCTCATGCAAGAGTGTATGCCACAGATAAACTGAAGGTTGAGATATCCGGTGCAGGTGCAGTGAGGTACAAAGGTCAACCTGAAATTACCAGAGATGTGTCGGGGATAGGATCATTAAAGAGGTATTAGTTTTAGGTATGACAGAATATTATTTGATCAATTGTAAATTATTATACTGATGAAAATAGAGAATGCTAAGGCACAGATGAGAAAAGGGGTACTTGAGTATTGCATTCTAACCATTCTTGGCCATCAGGATTGTTACGCTTCTGATATTATCAATAAGCTTAAGGAATCCAGGTTGATTGTGGTGGAAGGAACATTATATCCTCTTCTTACAAGGCAAAAAAATGCCGAATTGTTGAGTTATCGTTGGGAAGAATCCACCCAGGGTCCTCCAAGAAAGTATTATCGATTAACGGACAAAGGACGCGAGTTCCTTAAGGAGCTTGATACGTCTTGGGACGATTTGGTTGAGGCAGTTCAATCTATTCAGGAAAAATCTTAATCAATAATAAAATGAAAAGGACAATTAAAATAAATATTAACGGTCTGGTTTTTCATATTGATGAAGATGCATATGAAAAATTGGAGAACTATCTCGAACGACTAAAGCAGAGATTCAGGGGGACTGATGGGGAGAGCGAAATTATTGCTGATATTGAATTTCGCATTGCAGAAATTTTCCAAACAAAAATTTCTGATGAAAAAGAAGTTATCGGCATTGAGGATGTTGAACGCGTAATTGGCGTACTTGGCGAACCGGAGGAAATCGATGGTTCGGAAGGGGAAGATAATCATGATTTTGAGCCATCAGCAAGACATGAGCCCGGATATAGTGAGGCTAGGAAAAGAATTTACCGTGACCCCGACAACAAGCATATTGGTGGTGTGTGTGGAGGACTCGGAGAGTATTTCAGGGTTGATCCACTTATAATCAGGATAATTTTTGTTGTATTTAGCCTGGTTTACGGTGTTGGATTCCTTATATATCTCCTTCTGTGGATAGTAGTGCCTGAAGCAAGAACCCGGTCTGAGAAATTAGAAATGAAGGGCGAAAATATTAATGTTCACAATATTGAGAAGTCGATCAGAAAAGAGTACGAACAGGTAAAAACGAAAGTTGGTGATTATAAGGAATCGGGAGAATACCATAGACACCGTGATGGTTTTAGTCGTTTGCTCGGAGGAATCGGAAAAGTTATCCTGATTTTTTTTAAGATCATTATTGGGATAATAGGAATCAGTTTTGTTATTGCTGGAGTTGGCATACTGGTAGCTATTATTGGATCTTTAGTAGCCGGACATACTTGGTTTATTAATGATTTCTGGGATATTTCGGGCTTTTCTGTACCGGAAATTCTTTCGATTTTCATGGATGAAACAATGGCTATTATTGCACTGATCGCTGTTTTTGCCCTGATTGCAATTCCTGTACTTGGTCTAATATATGCGGGAGTAAAGATGCTTTTCCCGTTCAGAGCTAACGATAAGGCCATCGGCTTAAGCAGTTTAGGTATTTGGGTAGGAGCACTTGTGATCCTACTGGTTTTTGGGGCATCGGAGGGCATGAAATATAATACTTCTGGCAGAAGTTCAG
>CAYUNU010000254.1:0-5777 GCA_964446195.1 uncultured Porphyromonadaceae bacterium
AGTGGGATTAACTACTGTAGCTTGGGTGGCTGTCACTTTACTTACTAAGCCTGTTCCGAAAGATACCCTCAGGAGTTTTTATCGACTGGTTCATCCTGGCGGCCCTGGATGGAAAAAGGTTATTGCCGATGCTGAAAAAGATGGTGTTTCTGTTGAGCCCGAAGGTAGTCAGGCCTGGGACGTGCCAACTGGGATTATCTGTATGATATTGGGGTCTTTTACTGTTTATTTAAGTCTTTTTGCAACAGGCTATTTTATATATGGAAATTACACTCCGGCTATTTCTTTAGCTGCTGGTGCTGTAGTTACCACTTTCTTGCTTACAAGATTCTGGAAAAAACTTAAAATGGACTAAAAAAATCTTTTGCGGAACCTATTTAAGAGTTTATTGTATTAAATACCGGGCTAAGTGCCCGGTATTTCTTTTTAAGCAAATTTGGAAATGAAAAAGGTTTTAATTCTTTTTGGTACTGTAGTTTTTTTAACCCTTGGTTCTGGCAATTCGATGGCCCAGCTTGATGGGCATGGAAATGCTCCTGATTTTACTCTTACTGATATTGATGGTACTGAACACCATCTCTACGATTATCTTGATTCAGGTAAAGTTGTTCTGATTGATTTTTTTGCTACATGGTGTGGCATATGCCGTTCAAATACACCTTTATTGGAAGATATTTACAATAAATATGGACCCGGTGGTAGCGGGGTAATGGAGCTCCTGTCGCTGGAAGCATATACCCCAACAACTGATCTGGAAGTAAGAGAGTTTATGGAAACTTACGGATCTACGAATCCTCACATTAATGAAACAGAGGGGGTTGGAGAGATGTATAATTTGAGCGGTTTCCCGTATTACTATGTTGTTGCTCCGGACAGATCTTATAAGGTGTTTGCGGGTATAGTTATGAATTTGGAGAGTGAATTGTCCTATGCAATTGAAAACTCTCCGGGCCTGAGGGATGTAGAGAATGACATCAGGATAATTGGATTTAATGAACCAAGAGGAACATACTGTAATGAGGATATTATTCCTGAAATTGAATTACAAAACTATGGTAAGAATGATATTACCCAACTCCGATTAAATATTGAAATAGATGGAATTTTGGAATATAGTCGGGAGTATACTGAGCGCCTATTGCCCTACGAATATGCCACATTAACTTTTCCAAAACTGGAGAACCTTGATCAGGGCTGGCATGAGTTTGATGTTTCAGTTTCTTCTGTTAATTCCTCCAGTGATGCTGAACCTAATAATGGACCAAGTTCGGGTTCATTTCTTTTTCTTCAACAGAGTGAGAATCTAATAGTAAAAGTTATTACAGACACATATCCGGCTGAAACATTCTGGCAGGTCACCGAAGATGGTAAAGTGGCTGCCGAAAGACAAAGTTTTCAAATAGCCAGTACAACATATCATGATACTATTTGCCTTGAAGCAAACCATTGTTACACTATCAGTCTGCACGACCGTTTTGGTGATGGATTAAGTACAGGAGGCCTCCAGCTAATATACCGGGGGGATATTATAGCAGAGTTCAAATCAGATTCATTTAACAGCGGATCGGAACAAATTGAATTTTGCCTGTCGGGAGCATCTGGTATTGATGTTAATACTCTTAAAGAATATGATATTATTGCTTTTCCCAATCCTACAAATGGAGAGATTAATCTGATGTTTCCTTATGATTTTGAGCAATCCTCAATAGTTACACTTCATAATCTTGCCGGCCAGGTTTTTTACGAAGAGCAATTAAGCCGGGGTTTAACAAAAAAAACTATCAATCTTTCAGCTTTTTCCAATGGAATTATATTCCTTCGCGTTTCATACGGAAATCAAGTTATTACAAAGGAGATATTAATCCAAAAATGAGAGGATTATGAAGATAATTTTAAGCTTAATGACCTTTCTGTTCCTTAGTATTGGTGCTCATGCCCAAGAAGCTAAGTTCCCCAATGTTAAGGTTAAGGGGCTTGATGGAAAGATGATTGAGCTAAAGGATATCCATGAAGAAGGAAAACCAATGGTGCTAAATTTTTGGGCCACATGGTGCAAGCCCTGCGTCAAGGAATTGAATGCTATCATGGATGTCTATCCTGATTGGGTGGAGGAAGCCGATTTTCAATTTGTAGCAATAAGCATTGACGACAGTCGGAGTCAGCATAATGTTGCACCCTTCGTTAAGGGCAGAGGATGGGAGTATGACGTTTACCTCGATATAAATTCTGAGCTTAAACGGGCGCTCAATATTGTAAATGTTCCTCATACTCTTTTGTATGATAAGAAAGGAAAGTTGGTATGGCAGCATTCGGGTTACTCAGTTGGAGATGAAGATATTCTCTTTGAGAAAATTCTTCAGTATTCTAAGTAGATTTTGGATCAGATAATCATCCTACTATGAATCGTTATTTATTAGTTGTCTTAATCCTGATTACCCCTGCGGGATTGTTTGCCCAACTTTCTCAAGGTAGGTTAAGTGGCAATTTTCAGCTTGATGCACAGTCGTATCGTGCCGATTCTACTATTGGTGCAATTGGTGTTCCCGAAAATTTTCTGGCTAATTCATATGCAAATTTCAGGTATGATGCAGGCGATTTTTCTGCCGGTATGCGATATGAGGGTTATCTTAATACCCTGCAAGGCATTGATCCCGGTAATGATGGAGTCGGGTTCCCTCATGTTTTTGCCCAATACCGTCATGATGATCTCGACATAACAGTTGGGAATTTTTACGAGCAGTTTGGTTCTGGAATATTGTTAAGAACCTGGGAGGATAAAAATCTGGGAATAGATAATTCTCTCAGGGGTTTCAGGCTTAAATATTCACCCATTGAAGGAATCCAGCTTACCGGAATGATTGGACAACAACGAATATTTTTTGATATGGGGCCCGGTTTAGTTAGGGCATTGGACGGCAATATCGTTGTCAATGATCTTTTCACCTCATTGAAAGAAAAGCTTACCCGTGTATCACTTGGAGGAAGTTTTGTGAGTAATTATCAGCCAGATGATGATCCTATCTATGTGCTTCCCGAGAATGTTGGAGCATGGGCTTCAAGACTACATATCTCAAGAGGAAGCTTTAGCATGGAATCGGAGTATGCCTATAAGATAAACGACCCTTCTGCAGATAACGGCTTCATTTATAAGCCTGGTCATGCTCTGCTCATTAATACGAGTTATGCTATCGATGGTCTTGGAATTACCTTGAATGCCAAAAGAGTGGATAACATGAGCTTTCGATCTTGCAGGAATCAGAATCTGACTAAGCTCATGATTAACTACCTGCCTCCTATTTCAAAAAATCACACCTATAGCCTAATGAGTTTTTACCCATATGCGTCACAAAGTAGGGGCGAAATGGGCATTCAGGGCGAAGTTTCTTACAGGCTTAAGAGAGGAACTGTATTGGGTGGTAAGTACGGAACTCACCTAAGTTTCAATTTCTCTCTTGTAAATGATATTGATCACCAGATGGTTAACGACACCATACCAGTTTGGACTGCAGGGACAGATGGGTATACTTCAGATTTTTTCAAATTTGGTGATCAGGCTTTTTTCAGGGATTATAACTTTGAGATATCCAGGAAGTTGAACAAGAGCTGGAAATTTTCTGCTATCTACCAACATCTGCAATACAATCAGATGATTTTGGAAGGTAAGGGTGAAATGGTTAATGCTGAAATTGCCGTTTTGGATATCACATGGAAAATTAAACCCAAACATGCTTTGAGGGTTGAAGCTCAGGGCCTATGGACAAAGGATGACAAAGGTAATTGGGCTATGGCTCTTGCAGAATACTCGATCTCCCCACATTGGTTCTTTTCAGTATTAGACCAGTATAATTATGGTAATCCTGATGACACCAAACGTCAACATTATCTGCTGGGATCGTTTGGATATGTTAAAAATGCCAGCCGAATACAACTGAGTTATGGTAAGCAAAGAGAAGGGATTTTGTGCGTTGGAGGAGTTTGTAGATCTGTGCCGGCTATGAATGGATTTACAATTTCAATTAGTAGTAGTTTTTAATTGAAGAATGAAGAAAGCACCAATATATTTATTGATAATTATTGCAGGCTTGCTTATTGCCAGCTGTGATGTTATTGAAGGGCCTTATCTGGAGGACAATAATTTTACTGACACTACCAATGACGAGGGCATACAAAAAAATGTACTGATACTCGAGTTTACAGGACATACTTGTAAGTCATGTCCAAAAGCACACAGAACCATTGATCAGCTCGAAGAACTATATGGGGCTAGAGTTATTTCGGTTGCCTTTCACACCGGCTATTTTGCCCGGCCTTTCTCGGGTGAGCAATTTACAAGGGATTTTAGAACTGAACAGGGGAGTGATATGGAGGCTTATTTCGAATTTGCAGTTTTCCCTATTGGTGTTGTGGGGAATCTGGATAAAGCAAGGCAAACTTCCTACTCATCATGGCCTACTGAAGCAAGTAAAATAATTGAGGAGGAAGCATCACTTACTATTCTTACCAATTCAGAGTATGATGAAGCATCAGGAGTAATTGAGGTTAAGGTGGGTCTGATGAATAAATCATTATTGGAGGGAGATGTCAAGCTGGCTATTTACCTTGTAGAGGATGGAATATTTTCATGGCAAAAAGACGAGGATCAGGATCCCATTGATGTTGAAGATTACGAACATAATCATGTCTTTCGCACCTCGGTTGGTTCGGTTTGGGGTGAGGCTTTATCCCAATCCGACTGTTCGGCCAATGCTAATGTTCAAATAGTAAGGTCTATGCAGCTGGATCCAGCATGGGTTCCTGAAAATTGCAAAATAATAGCTTTCCTGTATGAAAATGTTAGCAGGGAAGTAATTCAATGTTCAAGTGAGAATTTAATAAAATAAGCTGATGATTAAAAAGATAGCAATATTAGCCTCCTTATATATGTTTTTAGGATTTGGCGGTTTTGCTCAGAGCTTGTCTCTTATTCATGGTGAAGAAATTGTTAGTAATGATACAGTGTACATTTCTGGCACTTTTAGCGACGACTTGATAGAGTTACATGTTAAGGTGCAAAACCTAACAGATAAAGAAATCGAGGTGAAAGTCAGAAAGTCAGAAGTTTCCCTTGTGGACGGTTCGGTGAACACATTTTGTTGGGGTGGTAGTTGCTTTATGCCAAGTGTATACACCTCTCCTGTTTCAACCAAGATAAGTGCTAATGGTACAGATCTTAATTCTTTTGCCGGTGATTATTATCCCGAAGGAATTCAAGGGACTTCAATTATTACTTATACTTTTTTCAATGTTCATAATGAGGAAGATTCAGTAATGGTAACGGCCTTCTATCAGGCAGGTGCATCTGGTATTGAGGATTTTACTCTTCAAAAAGAAAAGCTTAGAATTTATCCCAATCCCGTTGTGGATCAGGTAAATATTGAATTTAGCGCCCTACCCGAGAATCCCTATTCTGTAAGGCTGTTAAACCTTAATGGCCAGCTCATAAAAGAATTGGTAAATAATTCAAGCGAAGGTATGCACAGCTTTAATCTTGGTGAGATTTCTGCTTCCTTTATTATCATTGAGATTACAGATAATATGGGATTTTACCATCACAGTATTGTATTGCTTAGTAAATAGGCGCTCTTATTTCTCTGGGAATGGTTTTATTATCATTTTATTTTTGCAGATACTTTGAAAAAGGCTTGTTATAAAACCATGATATTTTCGTATTTTGTTCGGCCAAAAGTTATGGGTGAATAAGCTTTAAATTAAATACATATGCTCTTCAGGTCTTTCCT
>CAYUNU010000255.1:0-1700 GCA_964446195.1 uncultured Porphyromonadaceae bacterium
AATATATGATTATCTTAAACTCCTTTTCGCCAGAATAGGTGAAACAATTTCTCCCATTTCAGGCAAAAAAATTGAGAAACATGATGTTAGCGATGTGGTGGACTACATACTTGGTTTACAGCCAGGGACACAGGTATTGATCCTCGCTCCTCTGTCGATTCATGAGGGTCGCAACCTGAAAACTCAATTAGAGATTCTGGTTCAACAGGGTTTCAGTAGAATTGAAGAAAATGGTGAAGTAAAAAAAATCAGTGAAGTTCTGGATCCTGGAAATATTCTTTGCGACAATTGTAATTTTAGCGTATTGATTGATCGAATTATCGTAGAAGATGATGATGATCTCCCAGCCCGCCTGGCCGACTCAGCTCAGACAGCTTTTTACGAGGGTAAGGGAGGGTGCACGATTAAAGTTAAAGAGGATTCAGCCTTCAAAAGTATTGATTTTACTGATCGCTTCGAGGCTGATGGAATAATTTTCGAAATTCCCTCTGTACACATGTTCAGCTTCAATAACCCTGTGGGCGCCTGCCCTCGATGTGAAGGTTTTGGTAATACAATTGGGATAGACGAAGACCTGGTCGTTCCCAATAAGAATCTGTCAATTTATGAGGATGCCCTTGTTTGTTGGAAGGGTGAAAAAATGAAAATCTGGAAAGAGGATCTAATTTCAGCTGCCTCATTATTTGACTTTCCTATCCATAAGCCTTATTACTTGTTAAGCGAAGAAAACCGCTCTCTATTATGGTCGGGCAATTCACACTTCCAAGGATTGGATGCATTCTTTAAGCACCTAGAAGAAAAATCTTACAAGATCCAATATAGGGTTATGTTGGCAAGGTATCGTGGAAAAACAATATGCCCCGAATGCCGCGGAATGAGACTTAAAAAAGAAGCTACCTGGGTAAAGTTTGGAGGAAAAGCTCTTACCGAACTGGTGAATATGCCTATTTCAAGCCTAAAAACTTTCTTCGATGAAGTTGATCTCCCCGAACAAGAAATGAAAATAGCATCCAGGCTCTTAACCGAAATATCCAACCGAATTAATTATTTAGCAGATGTTGGCTTAGGATACCTTTCGCTTAACCGCCAATCTAACACTTTATCTGGAGGGGAATCACAAAGAATCAACCTTGCCAGCTCCTTAGGAAGCAGCCTTGTAGGATCATTATATATCCTTGATGAACCCAGCATAGGTCTGCATTCCAAAGATACAAACAAACTTATTGGCGTACTGAGAAAGCTTAAAGATCTTGGGAATACTGTACTGGTAGTTGAGCATGACGAAGATATTATAAGAGCTGCAGACTATATAATAGATATTGGCCCTTTGGCCGGCAGATTGGGAGGAGAGGTCGGTTATCAGGGCAATCTTAAAAATATACCCGAAAGTTTACATTCCTTAACCGCAAAATTCCTCAGAAAAACTGAAAAAATTGATATACCTAAGATCCGACGCCCCTGGAATAATTACTTGCTTTTAAGAGGAGCAGCTGAGCACAACCTTAAAGCCCTCGATGTAAAATTCCCCCTCGAAGCTTTTACCGTGGTAACCGGAGTAAGCGGTTCTGGAAAATCTACTCTCGTTAATAAAACACTTTATGCTGCCTTAGCCAGGAATTTTGGAGGATTCTCCGGCCGAATAGGTTGGAGTGGCAAGTTTGGGGGGGTTGTGGTTCTGTTTGTCGTAGTTGGATTGGTTG
>CAYUNU010000255.1:1710-5770 GCA_964446195.1 uncultured Porphyromonadaceae bacterium
GGAATTTTGGAGGATTCTCCGGCCGAATATGTCAGCACGGAACATTGGAAGGAGATATCCACCTGATTAAGCAAGTCGAATTGGTCGACCAAAATCCTATTGGCCGAAGCTCAAGATCAAATCCAGTAACCTATATCAAGGCTTACGATGAAATCAGAAAACTATTCGCAGAACAAGCATACGCGAAAATAAACGGATATAAACCGGCACACTTCTCATTCAATGTGGACGGAGGAAGATGCGACGAATGCCAGGGAGAAGGTGAAATCAAAGTTGAAATGCAATTCATGGCTGATGTATACCTCGTTTGCGACCATTGCCATGGAAAGAGATTCAAAGATGATATCCTTGATGTAAGGTTCAAGGAGAAGAATATTTATGATGTTCTTAACATGACTGTGAATGAGGCTATTGAGTTTTTTGGAAAATTTAAAGAGAGTTACAGTAAAAAAATCACTCACAAACTTCAACCCCTGGCTGATGTTGGATTGGGATATATAAAACTTGGCCAATCATCAAGCACACTCAGCGGCGGTGAAAGCCAAAGAGTTAAACTGGCTTCATTCCTCAGTAAAGGAAGCGATCCTGGACATACATTGTTCATCTTTGACGAACCAACCACAGGATTACATTTCCATGATATCAAAGTTCTGCTTACTGCTTTTAACGCTTTACTTGACAGGGGCCATACAATTATAGTGATTGAACATAACCACGAAATAATAAAATCTGCCGACTGGGTAATAGATCTTGGTCCTGATGGAGGCCAAAATGGAGGACAAATAGTTTTTGAAGGAACTCCTGAAAATCTGGCGGACTATAAAAAATCATATACCGGACAATACCTAAAGAGCTGTTTTGATGGAAAATAATATAAGTAAAAAATTGCCAGCGAATAATTTAAGAAGTAATGATCTGCGAACTGCCAGAGCAGCTATAACCAAGATCAAAAAAGAAGGAAGACTGGAAGATATTCCGGAAATTATTCAAGCCCTTAAAATTCAGGAAAGAAGTGAAATCCGCAAAGAATTGCACCGTCTATTATGCGATATTCAAATTTCAGGTATTCAGCCATTTATCATTGAAGCTATTAAGGATCCCGAAAATGAACAAATACTGGCTGAGCTGCTGAGCGTTTGCTGGGAAAGCAAACAGGATTTCTCCCAGTACCTCGAAGTTTTCGTTACTGCTTTTATTAATGCTAACTACCTTGCTAGTATTGAGGCATTCACAATAATTGAAAAAATATTTATGGATTTCAATTATACTAATATTCAGCTATTAGAAACAATCAAAATAATCAAAAAAAGCTATCCTGATTTTAAAAAAAATAAAAAGGATCTTGCCCTGGTACTTTTAGATTCTCTTGATGCAATGAAAAAGGACTAGTCACGACCTGCAAAATAACGCATAAACTGAGATCTCTCCCAAATCCCGGGATCCTTATGATTTTTGTAATTCATCAGACCCCTCATTTTGTCAACTGAGTCCATACCCTTTGAATCCATCCATACTTCCATCTCTTTAATCATGGTTGTCAGATAATCAACTCCGTTTTTATACAAAACAGAACAAACCTGAACGGTATTTGCACCTGCCAAAATCAATTTAATGATAGACTTGTAATCATGGACACCTGTTGAAGCCGATAGTTGTATGTCTTTCTGACGATCAGAAACCAGACTAATCCACCTTAGAGTTTGCCTGAGGTCTGAGGGTGAACTAAATACTTCTGCTGATGTCATTTTCATATCATCAATATTGATATCCGGTTCATATAGCCGGTTAAAAAGAACAACACCATTAGCACCAATAGCATACATTGTATTAACCATATAAAGTATATTGGTGAAATAGCCCGACATCTTAATAACCAAAGGGATACTGATAGTCTTTCTTACTTTCTCAACGAGAGAAAAATACCGATCTTCGTAATTGGCAGAGCGTTCACCATCTACAGGTAGAATAAATATATTCAACTCAAGACCGTCGGCTCCGGCAGCCTCAATCTTTGAAGCAAAACCAGTCCAATCTTTATCAGATACACAATTAATACTTGCAAAAACAGGAATTTTTACCTCTTTTTTGGCGTTCTCAATAAGATCAAGGTATTGATCAATAGAATTACTTTTCGAGTAGTTGAGAATATAATCAGCTGCTTCGGGATAATCAGCCTCCCCAATCATCCTTCCTGCTTCATGATTTATTTGCTCCTCAAATAGTGATTTCAATATTACAGCCCCTGCTCCTGCTTCTTCAATTTGCTTAACTTTATCAACTGAATCCACCAAACCTGAGCTACTTACAACAACAGGATTCCGAAGCTTAATGCCTACATATGTGGTACTTAAGTCTGCCATTTTTCAAATAATTTGTTTAGTAAAAGTCCTTGGCAATGTACTGGATTTATTCCGAAATTTCAATCAATTTAATCAATGTCTTGAACCAAAAATAAGAGATCCAATGCGCACCATTGTGCTCCCTTCCTCAATTGCAATAGTATAATCACCAGACATACCCATGGACAACTCTTTGAAATCGACAAGAGTGCATAAATTCTTTTTTTTAATTCGATCAAAAATACTTTTCAGATTTCTGAACTCCTTTTTTACCTGAGAATCATCAATGGTATATGTTGCCATTCCCATAAGCCCGGAAATTTTTGTGTTTTTGAGATTCAGTTGATCCAGATTGAATATTATCTTTTCAAGCTCTTGCTCAGACAGTCCAAACTTAGTTTCCTCCTCCGCAATATGAACCTGCAATAAACACGGAATCTGTCGATCATTTTTTTTAGCCTGCCTATCAATCTCTATAAGTAGCTTCTCTGAGTCAACAGCATGAATCATATCAATAAAGGGTGCAATATATTTTACTTTGTTGGTTTGAAGATGCCCAATATGATGCCATTCGATATCGCCAGGAAGCTTAGGTTGCTTATCAACAATTTCCTGTACCCTGTTCTCTCCAAAAATTCTCTGTCCCCCATTATAAGCTTCCATAATAGCTTCAACACTCTTGGTTTTTGAAACAGCAACAAGTTTAACCGATTCAGGTAAACCTAATTTTATACCGGACAGCCTCTCAACAATACCCATTTTTCAAAAGATTTAAAAACATTGTCAATTCAGAGATCAAATTTATTCAAATTTAGCGTTAGAAAAGGTCCTATAAATAGACTTTTTTTCAGGCATCAGAATAGTATTTTTGTAGTTGTGGAAAATTTACATCAAGAAGAGCTAATAAAAATGATTCGTATGGGCGAAAATGTCTATCAGGATTTCAAATTTGCTATTAGTGATTCCAGAAAAATAGCCAGGTCCCTTTCAGCGTTTGCAAATACAAAAGGTGGTAGGTTGCTTATTGGAGTTAAAGATAACGGGAAAGTGACTGGTGTGCGCTCAGATGAGGAATACTATATGATTGAATCTGCAGCCAGCCTGTATTGCAGACCTGAAATTTCATTCGCTCCCAAAATTTGGAAATTTGAAGGGAAAACAGTTCTGGAGACTTATGTTCAGGAAAGTAAAACAAAACCACATTATGTGCTTGAAAGAGATGGTAGGAAAATAGCATATATTCGCGTTAACGATCAAAACATCAAGGCAAATGAAGTGATTACAAAGGTTTGGGAAATTACAAAACAAAACAAAAATCGCCTTGTGAGATACTCAGAAGCTGAAGAATACCTATTTAATATCTTGAAAGAAAACGAAGCAATCAGCTTAAATTATTTTAAAAAGAAAGCAAGAATTTCACATAAGGTTGCTGTAAGTACTCTAGCAAACATGGTGGCATTCGATTTGGTTCAAATGGAGATTAGTGAACTTCATACAAATTATCTATTGAAAAAAGCCTAGATCGCATTACTTCAACAATATTTATTCTACCTGGGAAATAATTCTTAAAATTCCGTGAACTAAATTCCATGATTGTTGTTTTATATTAAACTAATCACAAAAATCATGGCAAATCTTACATCCCACTATTTAGGTATAGAATTGAAAAGTCCAATCGTTGTTGGAGCATGCGATCTATTAGAAAATCACGAAAATCTGCT
>CAYUNU010000256.1:0-5719 GCA_964446195.1 uncultured Porphyromonadaceae bacterium
GGAAAACTCGATTTTCCGTGGCCGGTACAAGTGAACCGCATGTTGATTGAAGAGGAATGGGATCTGATCCTTTCCGTCGGTCAGGTTGTGCCTCATGAAGTAGTAGGAATGGCCAACCATAATAAGAACATTTTTGTGGGCACTGGAGGCCCTGAAGGGATCAATAAAAGTCACTATGTCGGCGCCGTGTATGGAATGGAGAGGATGATGGGCAGAACCGACACTCCTGTCAGACGGCTATTCGACTATGCGTCTGAGCATTACGGGGATAAGCTACCTATATTTTACATCCTCACAGTCATCACAGCGGACGGTCCGCTTAAGCGGACCGTCGGGGGGGTGTTTTGTGGGCATGGAAAAGAGTGCTTTTTGGAAGCCTCAAAACTCGCTCTTAAAGAAAATTTCACCATGCTGGAAAAGCCCCTGAAAAAGGTTATCGTTTACCTCGATCCAGAGGAATTTAAAAGCACCTGGCTGGGGAACAAAAGTATTTACCGAACCAGAATGGCAATGGAAGATGATGGGGAAATAATCGTTATTGCTCCCGGGCTCACGGAATTTGGAGAAGACAAGGAGATAGATCGACTTATAAGAAAATTTGGATACCGCTCGACTCCGGAAATCCTTAAATTTGTTGATGATAATGAAGACCTCAGAGAAAATCTTAGTGCAGCTGCCCATTTGATCCATGGCACTTCAGAAGGGAGATTTACCATCAGGTACTGCCCGGGCAAAGAGAATTATAATCTAACCCGCGAAGAGATTGAAGGCGTTGGATTCGAATGGGGCGATATTGATTATTACCAAAACAATTATCCTCTTTCAAAATTACTACCAGGATATAATATTACATCAGGAGGTGAAGAAATTTATTACATCCCTAACCCAGCTATGGGCTTGTGGACAAGCAAGGAACGATTCGAATGAAATTTGTTATTGACGATAAGATTCCTTTTATCCATGGTGTGCTAGAAGGAAAAGCAGATGTAAGCTACCTTCCTGGCTCTGAAATATCGGCCTCGGATCTGGCGGATGCTGATGGGCTGATAATACGAACCCGAACAAAGTGTAAGGAGCAATTACTTAAGGGATCATCAGTGAAATTTATAGCCACCGCAACTATTGGTTTTGATCATATAGATACTGAATACTGCCGGGAAGCAGGGATTAAATGGACAAATGCCCCCGGATGTAACGCCGATTCTGTGAATCAGTATATGGTATCGGCACTTACTCATTGGGCTGACTTAAAAAAAACTTCTCTGACAGACAAAACAATTGGAATCATTGGAGTGGGCAATGTAGGATCCAGGGTAGCAAAATCTGCTAAAATACTGGGTTTAAAGGTATTATTAAACGACCCCCCCAGAGCAAGGAAAGAAGGGGCTGAAGATTTTGTTGAGTTAGACCAACTTTTAAAAGAAGCTGAGATTATTACTCTTCACGTTCCTCTGAACATAAGTGG
The DNA here is from genome assembly GCA_964446195.1 of uncultured Porphyromonadaceae bacterium. Lineage (GTDB taxonomy): Bacteria > Bacteroidota > Bacteroidia > Bacteroidales > UBA12481 > JAUVKA01. Next base: position 1,466 of record CAYUNU010000256.1, read on the forward strand.
CCCCGATAAAACTTATCATCTCGTCGATCCGGCATTCTTAAAAAATTGGAAAAAGCCTGATCTCCTGATTAATACTTGTCGAGGTGAAGTAACATCCACTCAAATAGTTAAAAAAGCACTGAGAGAAGGATTGATCGGCGATTGTGTTATCGATTGCTGGGAGAATGAACCCGAAATAGACAGTTACCTGCTCGATGCCTGCTTAATAGGAACGCCTCATATAGCTGGCTATTCAAGAGACGGAAAAGCCAATGGAACAGCACAATGCGTTCGGGCTATCAGCAAGTATTTTAACCTGGGGCTTTCGGAGTGGTATCCGGAGAAAATTGACCCTCCTGGTATTTCGCATATTCTGCTGAATGGCAATGGGATGAATCAGGAACAGATAATTCACGCCGCAGTGCAGTCAACATACGCTGTTTCGCATGATGACAATGCTTTACGGAGAAATATAAAAAACTTTGAAAAATTAAGGGGCATTTATCCGGTGAGAAGAGAATTTCCCGCCTTTACCCTCTCTTGCAATAATATCGATACCCAAACAATAAATAAACTTGAGAATTTAGGATTTAAACTGATAAAATAACTTTAAGATATAATGAAAGCAGATATTGGATTGATTGGATTGGCAGTGATGGGTGAAAACCTGGTATTAAATATGGAAAGCAAAGGCTTTACAGTCGCTGTCTATAACCGCACAACAGAAAAAGTTGATAGGTTTATTAGCGGTAGAGGAGCCGGCAAAAATTTCATTGGGGCTCATTCCATAGAAGAACTTGTAAACGCATTAAGTCGCCCCAGGAAGGTTATGGTTCTTGTTAAAGCCGGTAATCCAGTCGATGATTTTATCGATAAAATAATACCCTTGCTCGAGGAAGGTGATATTATTATTGATGGTGGTAATTCACATTATCCTGATACTATCCGTCGAACAAAATATGTTGAAAGCAAAGGCTTACTCTATATTGGGACAGGTGTTTCCGGTGGAGAAGAAGGAGCCTTACTGGGACCATCGATGATGCCCGGTGGATCCAAGGCAGCCTGGGACCATGTTAAGCCTGTATTCCAAAAGATTGCAGCCAAAGTTGAGGATGGAACGCCTTGCTGCGACTGGGTTGGAGATGATGGTGCCGGCCATTTTGTTAAGATGGTTCATAATGGTATAGAATATGGCGATATGCAGATCATTACTGAGGCCTATCAGATAATGAAAGATCTGCTTGGCATGAACCATGATGAGATGCAGAAGGTGTTTGCCGATTGGAATGAGGGAGAGCTGGACTCCTATCTCATCGAAATCACCAGGGATATCCTGGGCTATAAGGATGAGGATGGGAAACCTCTGCTTGAAAAGATCCTTGATACAGCAGGCCAAAAAGGAACAGGCAAATGGACTGGTATCACGGCCCTCGATCTGGGCATACCATTAACCCTGATAGGTGAATCGGTTTTCTCCCGCTGCCTGTCGGCGCAAAAAGACCAAAGAGTAGCAGCCTCAAAAATTTTAGACGGCCCAAAGCCTTTATTTAAAGGCGACAAGAAGGAGTTCCTGGAAGATTTAAAGTCGGCAGTTTATGCCGCCAAGCTAATATCCTATGCCCAGGGATATGCACTTTTACGCGAAGCTGCAAAAGAATATAAATGGGACCTCAATTACGGAAGCATTGCTCTTCTCTGGAGAGGAGGCTGCATAATCCGATCAGTATTCTTAGGTAGAATCAAGGAAGCTTTTGATAAAAATCCTGATCTTGACAATCTCCTATTAGACGACTATTTCAAAAATATCATCGCACTTAGTAAGAAAGGCTGGAGAAAAGTCTGTGCAAAAACAATAGAAGAAGGTATCCCAGCCCCCGCATTAACATCTGCAATAGCCTATTATGATGCCTACAGATCGGCGCGACTCCCGGCTAATCTTTTACAGGCACAGAGAGACTATTTTGGAGCACACACCTATGAACGAATAGATAGGCCCAGAGGAGAGTTTTTTCACACGAACTGGACCGGCAAAGGAGGCGATACAGCAAGCAGTACTTATGATGCTTAATGGTTAATGACAAAATAAAATATCTTGAAATTTTTTAGAGCTCTTCTAATCCTTGTTTCACTACAAATGACCATATCAGCACAGGCTCAAACCTTTGCTGATCACTGGGAATTTGTGGGTGTGGCCATTGAGGATCCCGGCTATCATGTTTGGGGTTCATCTCCGATTGTTGGATCTGATGGGAAAGTACACCTCTTCTCAGCCCGCTGGCCGGAGGAAACAAAAGTTGATCCCGGATGGCGTTCTCATAGTGAGATAGCTCATTATGTTGCTGATAAACCTGAGGGGCCTTTCATATTTTCTGATGTGGCCCTCCAGGGTAGCGGAAAAGAAACCTGGGATAGGGTAGCTGTGCATAACCCCGCTATCCACAAGGTGGGTGATCAATACGTTCTTCTCTATATCTCAAATAACAATTCCAAGCAACCTCCCCACCCTGCTAATCAATGCATTGGGATGGTTGTGTCGGATAATCTATACGGACCATGGAAAAGAGTTGGTAAAGATGGATTGATATTAAAACCTCCTGATAATCCCGAATATTGGAATTATCAAGCAAGCAATGGTGTGAATAATCCCGCCTTTCTAAAGCATCCTGATGGCGGGTTCTTCCTCTACTTTAAATCACAAGGAGGAAAGATGGGCCTGGCTGTAGCCGAAAATCTGGAAGGCCCATATGTTCAGCTTCCCCACCCCGTTACCTATAATGAGCAAAGTGTTGAGGACGGATATGCCTTCATGTATGAAGATCAATTTTGTCTTCTAACAACCGACAACCATGGAATGATAAAAAAAGGAGGCGGTATACTTTGGAAATCAAACGACGGAATAAGATTCACCGAAGCTGAGGCTGGATTTAAAAGAATAAGCGATTACGTCAATCCTGATGTAATAAAAAATAAGAAGAAGCATTATGGTGGCGACATAGTTAAGTTCGAACGCCCCCAACTTCTACTCATCGATGGGAAGCCGGCATATATGTACGCCCCAGGAGGATGGAATATTAATGGTGGACCTTCGACAGTCTGCTATATACTACGCTTTACCCAATAACCCATTGCGTAAAGACGCGATACCTCGCGTCTCTGCGGCTATTTGCGAAACAGATATGACAGCTTTAAAAACACCCCTCTGTCCATATCATACGGCTGATCCGGTCTGAAAGGGCGCTCACCAATTGGATTAACAGAATCATGCAAGGAACCATAACCAACATAAAATACCGTTCCCGGGATGTAATTGAAGGACAGAAGAAAATCACTCAGCAGAGATTTGTAAAAACCGTTGTACTCCAAAATTCCTCTGATAAAAAGATACTTATTGAATTGATAGGTCAGTTTTAATCGCTCAATAGGATAGGTATATACTTCTTCTTTTGTTGCAGCATCCTTAAAGCCAGAATATGTGAAAGAGAAGTCTGCATTGAATTTCGTCCAGGGCTGAAAACCTACAGAGACCGAGAGTCTGTGCATCAATCCGGCAAAGGGATCATCCGAATAATAAATGGCATTATTAAACCTATGGAGAATAGTACCCGAAAACCAGTCGCCAAAGCGGGTAGCCAGGAGAGTGTGAAATCCCCCAGTCTTGAATTTCTCACCAAGATAAATTTCAGAAGTATTGTAGTACTTCATTTTCAACATCGTTGTACCTCCAAGGGTAGCTGTATAAGAGGCGAAAGCAAAATGCTCCCACATATCATAAATCTTATCATGACCAGCAAGAGCAAAGAACTCAAAATCAAATCGCTTAAAAAACTTGTGCCCTGTATACAGGCGTGGCAAAAACCGGCCACCTATTTGGGTGATCCCCGTCCTTCTCACATACGCAGCATTTGAATTAAAATCCTCATCCAGATCCTTAAATATCAAACTATACTGCATCTTCCTGGTATCACCGTTAAAATAAAGACTGGCAGCATGGCCCGAAGTTGTTACTCCCTCCTCTAAAGTATTCGAATTAAAGGCATTAAACTCAAGTTGAGTAGATTTGTTCAGCCTAATCTGACCATCAGCACCGTAAGATCTATTGTACTTATCTTTAGCCTCACCTCCACTATAAAGAGCGCCAATATAAGAGTCTCCACTAAAGCTTTTCTTATATCTCAGTATCGGTACATGATTCAAAACTCTGGGTTTCGCCCCATCTTCTGAGAGTTCATCCGCAGCATATAGCAAAGTAAAATCATTTTTATCGTTGATCTTACC
>CAYUNU010000257.1:0-5686 GCA_964446195.1 uncultured Porphyromonadaceae bacterium
GGGAAATCAGTCACGCCATCGTTAACTTCATTGATAAAAGCATCAAGCTCTTTTACATACTTCTTATTGGTAACTATATAATGTGCTCTGGTCTTCTCATTCTTTGGTGAGCTTCGACCAATCATATCCAGATTGATATTAAACTTAATCTGTTCTTTTGGAAAAGCCTCGCTGCTGAGAAAGTACTTCGAACCGAGTAAACCCTTCTCTTCTGCGGTATAAGTAATAAAAATCACGGAACGTTTGCAAGGATTCATAGCCAGTGCTTCGGCAATTTCCATTACTCCTGATGATCCGCTGGCATTATCATCTGCTCCATTGCAGATCTCGCCTTTAGAAGGTGCAACATGATCGAGATGAGCTCCTACAACTATATATTCATTTTTTAGCTCAGGGTCGGTTCCCGGAACAATACCAACTACATTACTCGAATTCGTTATATCTTCCTGAAGAATCTCGATCTGGCCATCCAGGTATATATCTTCAAGTACCTGAGGCTTATAATTCTTCAAGATATTGTCAGTATTACTTAAAGGGTTGTTTTTATTTCCCGCCATTATAACATTAAGAAAATCAGACTTTGTGATATAAATGGAAGGGAATGAGCCCGTGTTGCGACTTTCTTTATCTCCCTTATAAACTACTTTCTGAGTGTTAAATTCACTCGGTATCTGATCAAAATCCACGCCCAGAGAAGAGTCATTATATACCAGAATAACACCTGCAGCTCCCTTACTAAAGAGAGTCATGATTTTCGATTGCAACCCCCTCTCTCCAGTATATTTATCGTGAGCTTTCTTAGGCAATATCGGCTTGCCATTTTTTTCCGGAGCTCCCGACATGCAAACGATTATCTTGCCCGAAGCATCAATATTTTCAAAATCATTCCATTTATTCTCTGGCTCTTCAATACCATAACCGACCCATACCATTTCCAGGTGATCGTGGTTCATATCGTTCCCAAACATTATCTTAAAATCCTTTTCATGAACTAGCTTTGTCTGCTTACCACCATTCGTAATAGTCCATTCAATCTCATTATTAAAGGTAGTACGGGCAAACGGCACTCCCTGAAAATAAGATTTGGATCCATCTTCATTCTGAATAGCCGCTTGGACACCAGCAGCAGCAAACTGAGAACTAACATATTGGGCTGCTATTTCATACTCAGGTGTAGCTGCAACCCTTCCTTTCAGAAAATCCGAAGCAAGAAAGAATATATGATCACGTATTTCAGCTGCGGAAATAGATTCTAATGACTTATTGTCAATTTCCTGAGCATTCACGCTTATAGCAATAGCTAATAAGCCAGCTGTTGTGAATAATAAGTTTTTGATTTTCATGTTATATATTTCAAGTGTGTAGCTTTCAAAATTAATAATAAGACGGCTGGCCTGCCTTCGAATTACAAAAGAATTTATAAAAATGTGAAATATTACATTTTCATCAGGATAAAAATTATTATTAAAAAATGAAATTGTACTTTTACAAAAGCGACCTATGAAGTCATCTATATGGTTATGTGACTTTTACAAGACCTATTGATAAAACAAGCTTAATATTTTGCATTCATCTAAATCAAAACGGTTATCATCTATACCTCTCCTGATGTTTCTTATTCTCACAGGTTTTTGGGGAATGAACTCTTGTGATAAAGAACCCGTTCCCGGAGAGAATGAATTCAAAGACAGCAGAGATGGATGGATATATCGAACCGTAGAGATTAATGGGAATATCTGGATGGCACAGAACCTGGCTTTTCTCCCCCAGGCAGATACATTTGATGTAGAATCCGACACCATACCCCGATATTATATTTACGACTATAAAGAACCTAAGCTGTCGATAGCCAAACAAACGACTAACTACTTCTCCTATGGGGTATTATATAACTGGTCTGCAGCCATTGAAGCCTGTCCCGAAGGATGGCACTTACCATCAGATAATGAATGGAAGGAACTTGAGATTTTCACAGGGATGAGTGCAGAAAATGCTAATGAGTTTGGCTATCGGGAATCGGGTGAAGTTGGGGACAAGTTGAAATCCAAAACTAATTGGTATGAAGACGGCAATGGCAGCGACTTTTTAGGCTTTGATGCTAAACCAGGCGGGCGAAGATCGGCCATATCTGGCCAATACATTAATCTTGGATCACAAGCATTCTTCTGGACATCTACCTCCGACACCTTATCAGACGCCATACTCAGATATATGGAAAGTGACACCCTGGGCATACATCGCATACAGAGCTCCCGCAGAAATGGAGTCTCTGTGAGATGTGTGAAGAATTAGCTGCGACCTGGGAACTTCAATAAAGTTCTTATTCTCGCTATCACTAACTTTGCTAAGCCAGGCTTCTGATCACCTAAGAATTCACTAACAACCTTGGCAAGCTCGGGTGTTCTTAGATATCCATACGACTTATGAGGATTCTTTCGACCATCCTTTTCATAGTTATTGTTAACAAGAATGTCTTTAGGTAAAACCCCGTTCTGATTTTCCGAGAAATCATCTGCCAGCTTATAATCAAGTGCAATGTAGTCTGTTATATCCGCAAGATTGAACCAATTAGATGTAACACCGGGTGGAGTATCTAAACGAGAATCAGTACTGCTAACTTTTTTCTCTTCTTCGATTATCTTACTAACAACTATGGGTAAACCAAGAGGAGAACCAATTGTGAGAAGAGTATTTATTTTAACATCAGGAAGGAGAATATTCAATACATCAAAGGTGACTATTGATCCCATAGAATGAGCTATAATCATTATCTCATAACCCTTATACCTCTTGATAGTCTGAACCAGTCTATCCCTAATAAGATCCCTTGCTCTACACCTCTCATTAGTACTATCAACACATTCCTCCGTATAATACGTTTCAAGATCCTTAAAATACTTTTTCAGAATTGCATCGGTAAGCTTGCTGTAATTCAGTGATTTATCTTCGTTTAACAATATGTTATTTAACTGTTTAACGACAAAATCATTTACTTTCTGACGAAATTCATGACTTTCGGGCTTAAAATCCTTGGATGCTTTGGTATAAGGTTCGTTAACAAAAGTCTTTCCAGCCTGATCTTTTTCCAATATGTTTAAAGGCTCATCATAAAGAATGTCTGCCCAGTAAACCATTTCAAAAGCTGGTAAAGTTTTTTCTATGCCACTCGACCTAAATCCCTCGTAAATTGCCTCTTTCCACCAATTTTGCAAGAGATCTTTTGGAGGTTTGTTGCCCAAACCATGAACTGCAATAATAGCCTTTTTCATAATTTTGGCCCCTTTAGTTGCGTCTCCAACCACTCAGCACGATCTGTAGTTATCCCATCAACACCTATATTGATTAGGCTTTTTGCACGATCCGGATCGTTTACTGTCCATGTGTAAACAGATAATTTCTTATCCTTAAGAGTCTCCACAAATGCCCTATTTATTACCTTCCCGGCCCAGACGTTAACTCCATCAAGATTCGACTTCATTAATTTCCTTAATTTTTTTTGGAGGTTTAACTTAGACGCCCAAGCCGGCCAAAAATAATCTAAAGGAAGGAGCCATAGCATTTTATACTCAGGAGCTTCTCTTTTCATTTCTGTTAGCACCCGGTAATTAAAAGCAATAATTTCAATCTGCGAAGCTTCTACCTTGCTGGATCTTAACTCAGATACCAGGATCGGTATAATTTCCCTACCGCATTTAATTTCGATGATAAGCTTAGCCTGCTGAGGAATAGAAGCTAAAACTCCAGCCAAAGTCGGGATTTTTTCTCCTTTCCACTGATCGCCTTTCTTTGAGCCAACATCAACAGTCTTCAATTCCTTTAAACTTGATCTCCTAACACTCAGGCTCTTATCCCCAACCCTTCCTGTCTTCTTGTCATGAATAACAACAATCTCCTTGTCACCAGTCAATTGCACATCAATCTCAACTGCCCTGCCTCCTTTTTCCCAGGATAAATTAATTGCTGACATGGTATTTTCAGGGGCTAAAAAAGATTCTCCTCTATGAGCAATTATTAAGGTATTATGCGACAGCTTAGGTTTCAAGTCCATCAGGAATTTGATTATCCATAAAAATACACAAATTCCTAACTACTATCTTGAAATATAGTCTGGATTTCTATGAACAACAAAAATCCAAAATTTTGCGATAAATGCCAGGTGCTTGAAGACTGTGACCAAGATTTTGAGTTACCAATATTTCTGATCCCGACCAGGCCTTATGAATATCATAAGCTTCGGAAAGTGGAACGATAGGATCCATCTCATCATGAATAACAAGCCCTTTTGCTGCGATATTTTTCACAAAATCAGAAGTAGCAAAGTGATTTATCTCAAACTCAAACATGCTAATAAAAACCTCTGCCACCGCTTTCTGTGTTAACTCACTTATTCCAAAGTTCTTATAAAATGTAAAAAAGGATGTTTCCAATTCAGATGGTGCTGCCAGGAGAATCATTTTTTCAATTTCCTGATTGGCTATTTTCCCATAATTATAAGAGGCGGCAAGAGCTCCAAAAGAATGCGCAATAATAATATCAGGATTATAATCTTCAGCTACGATATTCAAGGATTCGGCATACAGTATTCAGTGTGCAAAATTATTTACTGATTTTCCATGTGCCGGGGCATCAAGTGCAAGAATATCAAAACCTTCGTTTTTCAAAAGGGAAATTACCAGTCTCCACCTCATGGAGTTATCATCCCATCCGTGCATTAGTAATACTCTCTTACCCTCACCAGCCCATCTATATGTCTGAACCTCAAAATCCGTCACCATATATCTCTTCAGCTCGCTGCTGGCCATCAACGACTCTTCTCTTTTGGAGTATTCATGGCCCTTTACAGGAGTACAAAACAATTGCATCGCCATTTCACCAGCAAGTTTTGGATTACTCAATGCCAGATTATTAATATACTCTACCGGCCCCTCAGCAGGTAATGAGTGCATTTTTATTTTCATTAGGGAAATAACATTAAAGATTAATGACTTGTTGCCGCAGAGGTAGCAGCGGAAGAAGCGATAATTGCGACCATCATTGCAGCCTGTATTTCCTGGATAACGGCTCCTACTCCTTTCAGGAAAACATCCGATTCAACAATTTCCTTTATTCTTAAACGACACTGCCTTCTTTCATCCATGCTATTAGCAATCAGCTTAAACATTTTTGTAGCCTGGATCAAGCCAAGCATTGAAGCTGTATGGTGGTCAAATTCTTTATTATCAAAGACAACTTCTCTTAATTGTTTTATCATTTTCTCTCGCTCATCCTTTTTAATCAGCCAGGTTTGGGTATAAGGTATGAAAAGAAACTTTTTGGGGACCAATTCCAGATAAGCACTTTTAGCAAGACTCTCAAGCAGGGGCTTTCGGTACTTGTTGGCCTTTTGGGTTAACCTGGAAATCCACCATTTTGGTTTTCTTTTCTTTGGCGAATTAGCAACTACATTAAGTATATCCTTGTGTGCCTGAGGGAGATCAGAGATAATTGCTTTTACTTTTATCAATCCTTCATCAATAATAATGTTCTCAGCTATCGAAAGATCAAGAAACATTGCTCCAATCATCCCGGCATTCCTCGCTGTTTCAGGAACGAGAACTCTAGGTTTATCCGGATGATGAATAAGCACATAAAAGCTTTCTGCGATTGTTAGTTTCATGGATATAAAGATAAGGAAAAACTAGTTGCT
>CAYUNU010000258.1:0-5677 GCA_964446195.1 uncultured Porphyromonadaceae bacterium
GAATAGATGTTGGATCGAGGGAAAAAGCTCTTAACCTGGTTCGTGATGAGGACAAAAAGGATGGTGTTTTTGGTCATGTACAGGCAGGGTATGGGACGGATAATCATTATCAGGGTAATGTTAAGCTATATCGCTTTACAGATAAAGTGCAGATGGCAGGACTGGCCATGCAAAACAATATCAATCAATTTGGTTTCTCCTTCCAGGATTATATGGATTTCAACGGTGGTATGATGTCGATGATGAGCGGAGGGTCAACAGAGATAAGAATTGGTAGTGATGGTGGTTTGCCAATTAATTTTGGACAGCAAGTAGATGGCCTGACTACCTCGGGGGCCGGAGGCTTGAATTTCTCTTTTTCCCCTGCAAAAGACAGAAGGTTTTTTATCTCCTATCTGGCTAATGGAACAAAGAAGAGCTCGATACAGAATACTTATACAAGAAATTACACTTCTGATGCCACTTATGTACAGGAGCAGGACATGGAAAATACGAAAAGAGATACCGCCCATAGTCTTAACTTTGGTATTAGATATAGGATTGATTCCACCCAGAACATATTTTTGGATGGAGGAGCTTCATTTAATTTTTCCAACTCTTGGGGAAATAGCTATACCGACAGTTATCAAAATAGTCTCCTGGTTAACTGGCTGGATAATAATTCCAATCAGGGATCGGATCGGATTAATGGATCGGCAAAGGCTTCATGGCTCAAAAAGTTTGCTGGCAATAAAACTGTCGCTAAAGTGGGTGCAAATGCTAATATCAGCAAAAGTCTTTCCGACCAGCAGTGGCAGAACACCACTTTTTTTGCAGCGACTGATCTTGAAAGTCTTGAGAGTTTGTATCAGGAGAATAGGATTGATAACCTCAGCTACTCGATAAATACATCTCTTACCCAGCGCTTGGGCAAAAGGTTTTTTGCCATCCCGGAGGTAAGTTTTAGCTCATCAGATGAAACTCTTGTTAGAACACAAGGAAACCAGGTGGTAAGTGATGCAAGTATTGATTCCCTGTTAAGTCCAACTTTCAGCAGGAAATACGACAGAATCAGGCCTGGTCTGACTTTAAAAAGGAGCACCAAGCAGGTGCAGCTGAATTTGTTCCTGAAGTCGGAGTTATACAAAACAACAAACTTCCTATGGGAGGACGATGGAGTTGAGAAATCCAAGTTTGCATTGTTGCCAGGTTTTGGTATTGATTATGAGTATAAATCGGGTCATAGAATTAATCTTAATTATCAAACAAGCTTGAATCAACCTACCGTAAACCAGTTATTGCCAGTTGCGAACACAACAAATACATTATCTGTTTCTTATGGGAATAGAAACTTGAAACCGGAATTTCAGCAGAATTTATTTATGCATTGGATAATTTTCGATCAGTTTTCATTTACCTCCTTATTCACCAGTTTAAGTGCCACATATACAAAGGATAAAATCAACTGGGCAAGAACAATAAATGATGATCTGAGTCAGGTTCTTAATCTTGTTAATGTTGATGATGATTTTCGTGTAAGTGGTAGTATGGATTTTTCTACACCAATACGGCCTTTGGGGATTAATTTTAAGGCCGGAATACGGGAAAGTTGGAACAAGGGGATTAATCTTGTAAATGACATTGAGAATGTCAATACAAACATGAGTCACCGTTTATCCTTAAGTGTTGATAACAGAACAAAAAAGAAATGGGATATAGTTGCGGGAGGAGCCATTAGTCTGACCGATGCAAAATACTCCTTGCAGGAATCATTGAATAATCGTTACACTGATTTCTCCTATTTTACTGAGATTCAGTTCAATCCGAGCGACAAATGGAACTGTATGGTGTCAGCCGATGTGACCAATTACAATGATAAGAGTTTCGGTGAGACCATCGTTGTGCCCTTGGTGGCTGCTGAGGTGAGCTATTTCTTCATGAAGAATAACAGGGCTTCGTTCAGTCTTCAGGGTGCTGATCTTTTAGACAAAAATAAAGGTATAACAAGGATTTCCGAATTGAATTATCTTCGTGAAACCCGCTCCAATATTATCGGGCGTTACGTGATGCTTTCCTTTAAATACAGATTGAATAAGTTTGGTGGAGGAGAGGGGATTGTGATAAAGGGACATAGATAGGGCTGCGTATTAAGGGATTTGCTAAATTGCTGCGTCATACCTAATCCTGATGCACCATGGCAAATCGCAAACCAATATTTCTTCTTGTTTTTTGTTTACTGACAAGCTATTCCTTTGCACAACAGATCTCTCTGGAATCTCTTCTTCGCGAGATGACAGATAGAGCAGTGATGGCTAAATATCCTGATGTTAACTACCAATCACTTCAGGCGAGCAGTTACAACCGAAAATCAATATCTCCCGATCAGCCGGGCTGGTTTGCCGATTCCGACGGTATAGGGTATATCCGGGAGGAAATAATTAAGGGAGAAAAGGAATATGTCATTATGGAGCATGAGGGCCCCGGTTGTCTTACCCGCTTGTGGACTCCCTTTTTTTATTATTCACTTGACAATAATAAAGGGCCCAATGTCAGAATTTATCTGGATGGCAAGAAAAAACCGGTAATTGACGAGTGTTTTATCGATCTGATAACTGGGAAAGGGTTGGTTAAGCCTCCATTTGCCAGCTTCACGGCACGGGCTGGTGATCTTTTCCTTCCTATACCTTTTAGTAAGGAGTGCAAAATTACACTCAGCGATAAACCATTCTATTTTATTGTCAATTACAGGGCCTACGACCAAGATGTGGCCGTAAAGAGTTTTACCAAGAAACAATTTAAGAAATCTTCAGCTTCCGTGGCACAGGCTGCAGAAGATCTTTTTGAAATGCCTTCGGTTGATGAAGGCTTAATCCAATATAACGATGTGCATCTGGGACCCAATGAAGATGAGATTATTGATCTTCCCGGTGGAGAAAATTCCATCAAACAGCTAACAATCAGGCTCGATCCAGAGAGTGGCAAGCAGGCTCTGCGTTCTACTATTCTGGAGATGACCTTTGATGGTGTCCGGACTGTCTGGTGTCCGGTGGGAGACTTTTTTAGCAGCCCCGACAAGATCAACCCTTTCCATGTTTGGAACCGCACTGTTTTGCCTGATGGGACAATGATATGTCGTTATGTGATGCCCTATAAGGAAACAGGGCAGATCAGATTGATCAATCTGCAGGATAAGCCTATAGATCTTGATATCGGTATCGAGAATCAAAGCTGGGACTGGGATGAACGGTCGATGCATTTTTATGCTTCCTGGAAGCCTGTCGGCACTCTTGGAGGAGATAAATTCACCGACCTTAATTTCATCGATATAAAAGGAAAAGGTATACTTGTTGGAGATGCCTTAACAGTTCTCAGTCCGGGTCGTGGCTGGTGGGGAGAAGGGGATGAGAAGATTTATATCGATGAAGCTGATGTAGAGCGCCATTTCCCTTCCCATTTTGGCACGGGCACAGAAGATTATTATGGCTGGGCAGGAGGTTTGGTTCCAACTGGTAGAGATACTTTTTCGATACCTATCGGTGGAAATATTTGTAACGGCAATTCAGTCGATCCTCGTGGATATAATATCTGTACACGCAACCGTATTCTTGATGTCATTCCATTCAACAACCGTCTGGTTTTTGATATGGAAGCATCTCCTGGCACGGATATTCGCAATGACTGGAATCTTCTTGATTATACTCTGGTTAGTTTTTGGTATGCTTTTCCGGCAATCACTAGCAATTCCATTCCTCTGCCTGAGAAAGCAAAAAAACCAATCCTGTCGCTTAATGAAATAGACATGATGCAGGATTACCTGAAGAACGGAACCATTGTTTTAGATCCATCCATTTCCTACCAAGCAAAAGTACACCATGCCCAACCAGGTCAAAACCTAGTATATCAAGTTAATATGAAGGCTGAGGCAACAGACTATAATGACATAAAAGTTCAATTCTCAGATCTGCAACCCGCACATCTCAACCCTCAACTCGCAACCCGCAACCTGCAACCTGCAACCCGCTCCCGCTTCACCTGCTTCAACCTGGGCGGCATTGACTTCATGGGCCGGGCTTTTACCAAAATGGTCGATATCCCAGCCGGACAGACACAGGAATTATGGATGGGGCTTGATCTTGAAGGCGTCCCTGAAGGAGTGTATAATGGGGCAATGACTATCTCGTCCGGTGATCAAAAGCAGGAAGTCCCAATCAAAATCAATGTGTCAGGTGAGACTATAAAGGATCATGGTTACGACCTAGGAAAAACAATGGCCAGATTGAACTGGCTTAATTCGACTGTTGGGATTGATGAGAAGGTCACAAAAGGGTTCACCCCGGTCGAGCTTGATGGTAATATTGTTAGAATACTTGGGCGCGAGCTTCAAGTGGGTGCTGATGGCTTACCAGCTGAGATAAAAAGTTATTTTGGACCATCCAATCAGAAGTTGAAGAAAGATGGCGAAGACTTGCTAATGAGGCCATTCAGATTTGTTATTGAGAAAGCTGATGGACGTATTGTAAGGTTAAAGCCGGGAAAACTGGAGATCTCCAAGCTATCCGAATCCAAAGTTGCATGGAGAGTAACTAGCAGCTCACCGGAATTTGATCTTGAGTGTTCGGCTCAGATGGAATTTGATGGTTTTGTAGATTACAAAGTGAAGCTTACTGCCAGAACCCCGGTCAAGGTGAAGGATACCAGGATGGAAATTCTTGTTACGGAAGGAAAGTCAGAATATATGATGGGCTTGGGTCATGAAGGGGGAACCCGCTTACCCAACTGGCGGTGGAAGTGGGATGTGACTAAAAATCAGGATATGTTATGGATAGGGGCGGTGAATGGTGGAATGCGCATTAAATGGAAGGCAGCCAATTACCGCCGTCCACTTATCAATATATATTATGAATTTGGCCGGCTTAATATGCCACCTTCCTGGGATAACGGAGGTAAGGGAGGCGTTGAAATAACTGACAGGGGCAAGAATGTATTGGTTAAGGCTTATTCGGGGCAAAGGGAAATACTTGAAGGTGAAACTCTGGATTATGACTTTGATATTTTGCTTACCCCTTTTCGTACTATCAATAGATCAGTGCAATACGGGGATCGTTATTATCATGGAGGCGGGACAAATACTTCGGTTAAGATTGCTGATGCCAAATCTTCTGGGGCGAATATCATCAATATTCATCATGCCGAGGATTTGTATCCTTTTATAAACTATCCATACCTGGATGAGAACATCGCAGGCTTGAAAAAGCTGGTTTCAGATACCCATGATGCCGGTATGCGGATGAAATTTTACTATACAACCCGTGAACTGACAAAAAACCTTCCGGAATTTAAGGCCTTTTATAGTCTTGATGGTGAGATTATTTACCCGGGCCCGGGGGATGAAACAAAAACTATACTCAATCCAAATGGTCCACATGATTGGCTGAAAAAAAACCTAAATGGTAAATACATCCCGGCATGGCATAACCTTATTAATGAAGGGATTTTCAAGGGTGAGACAGATCTGTCTGTGATCACTACCCCCGACAGTCGCTTAAATAACTTCTATGTTGCCGGTTTGGATTGGATGGTAAGAAACATTGGGATAGATGGTGTATATATTGATGATTCGGCTCTTGACAGGTTCACGCTTATGCGTGCCAGAAAGATAATCGACAAGA
Organism: uncultured Porphyromonadaceae bacterium; assembly: GCA_964446195.1. Taxonomy (GTDB): domain Bacteria; phylum Bacteroidota; class Bacteroidia; order Bacteroidales; family UBA12481; genus JAUVKA01. The sequence goes on from CAYUNU010000258.1 coordinate 5,649, forward strand.
GTCGCCCAGAGGGGAGGATGGATTTGCAT
>CAYUNU010000259.1:0-5675 GCA_964446195.1 uncultured Porphyromonadaceae bacterium
AATGATCCTTACCCACCTAAGAGAGAACTTTTGTTTAACAAGATTTAACGAATCAACCAATCAGACAACACACCCACCCCATCCTGGATCTGAAACTTGAAACCTGCAACTTTATCTGACAATCGCAGCATATCCTCCACCAGGAGCCAGATGAATCTTAATCTTATCTCCTGATGACACCCTTACAGTTTCTTTGGTAAGATCTTCGGCATGATTTGCAGCATTGGGGCCATCTTTGAATTCAACTAATTCAAAGTTCCCATTAGGCAGGAACCCCAAATCAATATCAAAATCACGTTCCGCCCAATCAGTTATAGCGCCAATATCCCGCTCATCGCCTGAACGACGCGCTACCCCAACATAATCTCCAACCTTTCCAAACAAGGGAATAGTCTCGTCCCATACCGAGGGTACTGCAGATAAAAACTCCATACTCAGAGGCTCCCTGTAATAATTGCTTGGAGCATCCGCAAGCATTTGTAATGGACTTTCAAAAACTACATAAAGAGCTAGTTGATGAGCTCTGGTACCCTGACTCATGGGCCTGGTAAAAGAGATATTATAATTCTTCTTCTGAGCATTACGCATAGCCCCGGGTGTATAATCTATCGGACCGGCAAACTGACGAATAAATGGTAGAGTACAGTCATGATCAGGAGTGATATCCTCACTCCATTTAGCATTCTCAAGGCCTTTTACTCCCTCCCTGGTTATCATGTTGGGGTAGGCACTCCTTAAACCAGCAGGCTTATACGCCCCATGGAAATCAACCAACATATGCCGCTTTGCAGCTGCCTTGGAAACCCTCCAATAATAATTCACCATCCACTGATCATCCCTCTGCATAAAATCAACTTTTATGCCCTTAACATTCCATTCCGCAAACTGGTCAAGCGCCTTATCCAGATCCTTATCCAAGGCATTCCATAATACCCACAATATTACACCCACTCCTTTTTTATCGGCATATTCACATATTTCAGGCACGTTAACATCAGGATTCATTTCAAAAAGATCGGCTGGAGTAGACCATCCCTCATCCAGTATGATATAATCAAGACCATAATCGGCAGCAAAATCAATGTGGTATTTATACGTTGCAGTATTCACTCCGGATATAAAAGGTACACCATAGTTATTACAGGCATTCCACCAATCCCATGAAACTTTACCGGGCTTAATCCACGATGTATCATCTAAACGTGATTCAGGGGAAAGTCGGAACACTATTTGATTATCCAAAATATCTTTGTCATCCTGCTCGAAGGCTACAAGTCGCCAGGGGAAAAACCGACTTCCATCTGTAACTGCAATATAATCTGCCACTTCCACCGGCTTCACATCCCTATCCCTGTTTAATTTATCTTTTAATACAAAGTGTGGAAAAACCACATCCAGCAGTAAAGGATTATCAGAATTACCCTTAACATACATTCCCGGATAATCCTCCAAATGAGCTTCTGTTATTAATACAGATAAACCATCTTTCCTGTCGATAAGAAAAGGTGTGGAGGCCAACTTATCCGGATTAATGTCTGATAATCTCAGTTGTTCATACAACCGTTCACTATGAGTAAAAAAACTCTCGTCTGTGGGATAAAAAACATTTTCATCTTCAGGGAAAATGAAATTTACTTTCTCATCCTTAACTCTTATTTCCCCATCTATATCCGTCTTGAGCCTGTAAGCCACACCATCATCATAAACCCTGAATATCAACCTAAAAGGCTCTTTGAATATGATTTCCATTTCTTTATATCTATCAGGAATAGCAGATCTTTTCTCCCATACAACAGGTTTAATAATATCATCTGCCTCACGATAATTCACCCTTCTAACTTTAGATGAGCTGCCAAAAACACCTTCTCCTTCAATCTCAATTCCGATTGGTCCAAGGGCTACCATTTCCTTATCGAGATAATAAACTTTTGCAGTAATACCGTCCTTCTTATCAATGCTTACACTAACACTCGACTTACCCTCTGGAGATATCAATTTATACTCTTTGGCAAACATAGAACCCGGAAATATCAATAAGCCGGACAAAAGGACAAAAAACAACTTCTTCATTTTAAAATTTATCTTTTAAATTTAACTCTTCCTGATTTATAAAATTTGCTTACTGCTTCTTAACCCAAATAAAATCCAGGCCAAGCGGCTTAACCTTATCTCCAGCCGGCTTTATGGTAACTACTTGCATACCAGACTTCAGTTTAATGCCTCCTGATTTTAAGTTGTGAGCAATAGGCTGATATGATGTCGACAAATCATGCTCTTCAGCACCGTTAAGCTTAAGTACTTCACCGTTGAGCTCAAACTTTATCTTTCCAAATTCGGGGCTGCGGGCAACAGTAAAAGCCAGCATATATTCTCCCTCGGTCGTAATTGGAACCCACAACACCAATTCATCATCCATAGATTTTGGGTTCCAGATAACCATCTCTCCATCCGACCATTTATAATCCTTAACTTCATCTAAGGAAGAATGTCCACCTAAAATATCCTCAATCTGATAGAAAGTCGCATTAAGTGCCCAGCCATCAGGTTCCGGCCACCAATCTTCGGGCATTATTATCTCCCTTACATCATCTTTACTGATTACCAAATGATCATCATGGCATTCAGGTACTGCATAAACATATATCATCCTGCCATAAGAAAAATGTGGAACCACCCTGTGACTATAAAGCTCCATGTAAAAATCAAAACCCTTTTCAAAGGCAATATTATCCAATATATGCCACCTGTAGTTAGTTACGAATCCTCGGTTTGCTGGTCCGTCATTTCTTGGCTGACCGCAATATGCATGAGCAAACAGGTCGGCTGAAGACCAGGCATAATTAAAATAATCCTCCGAACCGGTTCCAACAAATGCAGGAGTAAGATCATCATCAATAAAAATCTTTTCATCTCCCTCACCCCACCAGTTACCATAAGAGGAAGGCACAAAAGTAGGATTCATAATGTATGCAGCCGCCCCAACCATTCTTCCCTTACCTTTAATCATCAGGTAGGGAATATCTTTAACCTCAGCTGGATCAGCAAGCAGCTCATGATCGATTCTCCATCTGGCTCTGAAATGCAGTGATTTCCCCTCTTCCCAATCGTAGGGCACCTCAACTATCTTTGAGGTAATTGTTACCTCCTGATCTCCCAAATTATTAATAAGAATCTCTACCGAATCCCGGTAAGGCATAAAGTACCTGCATATCATCCTGCCATTATGTAATACAGTAAATGGAAGAGATTCATAAGGATTAATACCTGGCGCAGCACCAAAAAAATCACCAATTGGAGATTGAACCTGTCCCCATGGTGAACCGTCAAAGCGAATATCAAGAATAGTCTGCCTGAGCGCCAGATCAAGATCCTGGGCCGTAACATATACAGCAAGCCTTTTTATCGCACCGGATCCTTTGGCCTTCATCAATTGCTTCTTTTCACCAGCCTTAAGCCATACCGAGTGATAAGGTGCCTCAGCAAGCTCTTTATCAAGTTTAGCAGAGGGTTTCTCCATAATCTTTGCAATCTCATCTATTCGGGCTAAATTATCATCTATTTCCTTCTCTGAGAAAGTCTTAATGCGTGCTTTCTCAGAATATCGTCTAACCTGGACATGATAGAAATGCAGAGTATTGAGCTTCCCACGCCATTCCATACGGCACCCTTTTGCATATGGAATAGGATAATAACCTGCCGTATTCTGCGCAAAAGTGCCATTCCACAAGTCATTAATTTCAATACCCATGATCGCCTCATAAGTATGCTGAAAAAACTTCTGAGCCGGGCCATCATAAACAGGATCTTTATCGCCATCAAGCCACAGAGTGATTTCACCTTCTATCCAAGCTGTCCATAAACGAACAATAGCTCCAGGACCTTTTTCATCACATATGAGATACTTACCTATACCATCATTACCAGGTACTTCCAAAACTTCCATGAAGCCAGGGATTGACTCACCCCCAAAACCATCAGAGTTTTTAAACCACCCTGGATAATGGGGAAATTCACTATGACGGTCGTAAGAAGAAAACTGAATAGTAGAATAACCAGGCTCAGGAAAGCTAGATAACTGCTCAAGGTCGACCATCTCATTCAAGAGCGATAAAGTGCTTACCGTTTGGCTCATGCCCGAAAATGTTGCTCCAATAAATAATATCAGGCCCCAAAATATTATGAGTTTCTTCATTTTTTTGTGAGATTAAAAAGATTTAATTTATACTTTCATTCGGCTAGAAGTCGAAAATACACAATATTATTAATAAAAGTACAACAAACACTTAAAACTATTAGCATGACAAAAAGCTTATTTGGTCGACTGACCATTGCAATACTTTTTTTGCTGGTTTCTTCCAATATATCTGCGGAAGCGCAAGAAAGTAATTATGAGTTTACCTTGATTAAACAGGTAAAAACAACACCCGTCATCAGCCAGGCCAGCACAAGTACCTGTTGGTGTTTTGCTACTACCTCTATGCTGGAAAGTGAAATTATGCGTCTTGGTGGTGCCGAAACCGATTTATCAGAAATGTATACCGTTAGGATGGCTTATCAGGATAAAGCCGACAAATATGTCAGACTGCATGGAGCTACCAGCTTCCCTCCAGGTGGGGCACAACATGATGTGACAGCAAGTATTGCCAAGCATGGTATTGTTCCTGATGATGCATATAAAGGACTTGAATACGGCGAACCTGCACATAAGCATGGCGAAATGCATTCACTCCTAAATGGCCTGGTGGAAAATATTATCAAAAATAAAAATGGCAAACTAAGCCCGGTCTGGAAAGAAGCATTTAATAGTGTTCTTGACGTTTACATGGGAGAAGTACCTGAGTCATTTAGTTATAATGGTAAGGATTATTCTCCAACTTCTTTCGCCAAATCACTTCCTATTAACCCCGATGATTATGTAGAATTTTCCTCTTACACGCATCATCCTTTTTATGAGGAGTTCGAACTTGAAGTGCCAGATAACTGGATGCATAAAAGCATGCAAAACCTGCCAATTGATGAGCTCATGGAAGTGATTGAATATGCCCTGTCAAAAGACATTTCAATATGCTGGGCAGCTGATATTTCAGGTTTGAATTTTAGAGATGGCGTAGCTACAATCCCGGTTAAGGATGCTGATATTAAAGATCCTGCCCACGAAGAGAAGGTTATAAGCCAGGAAGACCGTCAGGAAGTTTTTGATAACTACAACCTTACTGATGACCACGCAATGCATCTCGTTGGACTGGCCAAAGATCAGAACGGAAAACTTTACTTCATTGAGAAGAATTCCTGGGGTACAGGAAACCCTTACGAAGGCTTCAGCTATATGTCAGAATCTTTCATGCGTCTGCGCACTATGTCAATAATGGTACACAAAGACGGAGTTCCAAAAAATATTTTGAAGAAACTCAAATAATACAAACCCACCCATTGGGGCTGTCTTAATACTTTTCAGACAGCCCCAATGGGGAATGGTTTTATTCCACCAAAAACTTGTATACCGTCCGGTATCCGTATTCAGCACCTGGATTTAATAATACTGAAGGAAATTCATCCTGATTTGGCGAATCAGGGAAATGTTGGGTCTCGAGACAAAAACCCCAGTTCTTATTGTACTTTACTCCTCCCTTACCTGTAAGAGTACCATCCAGAAAATTACCAGTATAAAACTGTAC
>CAYUNU010000260.1:0-5627 GCA_964446195.1 uncultured Porphyromonadaceae bacterium
ATGGTGTCCTTCCTGTCAATGTTCAACGAGGACACACTGGAAACACAAGCTGGAGTTGCTTTCTTTGCATTCTTTTATCCCTTCCTCCTATTTTCCCCAAATCATGAAAAAGAATAATCCTGATGAAAACCAGAGCCATCTGTCATTGGCTGTAAACCTGGCTAAAGAGAACATCGAAAAAGGTGGCGGCCCTTTTGGAGCGGTGATTGTAAAAAATGGCAAAATTATTTCCAGTGCTGCAAACCAGGTTACTTTATCCCACGACCCAACAGCACATGCCGAGATAATGGCAATTAGAAAAGCCTCAGAAAAGTTAAGCAGTCACGACCTGAGCGATTGCGTAATATACTCATCAACTGAGCCTTGTCCAATGTGTCTTGGCGCTATTTATTGGGCAGGCATAAAGAAACTGGTATTTGCCAGTGATAAAGCAGATGCTGAAAAAGCCGGATTCATAGATGCCCATATATATAAGGAGATGGGAAAAGAAATAGACAAGCGTGAACTAGATACTGCTCAGATAAATGTTCCCGGTGCCGGTGACGAGTTTAAAGCATGGATAAAAAAAGAGGACAAGAACTCCTATTAGCAGAATTAATCAATGCTAATCGATCTGGCTAGAAAAAAACTCTTGTCAACCAGCAAGGAAACACCAAAAGAGTGATCCAGCCTATCCGAGTGGAAATGATAATATGGTTCAATCCTAAGAATGAAATCCAGAAAATCGTTAATCTTATAGTGATACTGATATTTGATACTTAGAACCTCCCTATCAGCCATATAAAAATCAGGATTATAAGCACTGTTAGAAAGAAACAACACCTCTCCATGTGGCGAAGTAAAGTTTTTCGACGTCCAATAAGCAAAAGAAAAATCACCCATTCTGGTCCCCATTGTCAAGCTAGTAAGATTACCACTGCCATAAGGTATCTTGATGTGATTACCAGGATTGATTTCGAGAAACTGAAAAAAATCATGTTCCAAAATCATAAGATCAACAAAATCACCCTCACTAAACCATTGCATCTTCAATCCTTGAACAAAATTACTTTGCGTCCCGGCCGGCAAATCAGAACTGTCAATCTGACCACCCTGATGCCTGAAGTAGGTCTGTACCGGCAAACCTATACTAAAATTACCCGACTCATACAGATCAAAAGACATACTCAAGCCAGCAGTAAACTTCTCCTGAAAAGGATCTCCCTCCTGAATAAACTGCTCCCAATTAAGCCATAGATCACCTTCAAAATCAGGATAATCAAATAAAAACTGAAAACCATTTTCATAATTATCGATAAGATATTTCTCAAAACTAAAAATGGGCTCTTTCAAACCATGATTAACAGTTCCAAATAAGGTTCCAAACACCATATTGATATGGTCATTAAGGCAATGCTGTACAGAAAGAACCGGCACTGCCCTTTCAATATTATCCCTCCCGTTATATTTTAGAAAATGAACACCCGCCCTTATTCTCGTTTGACTGCTTGCATAATAATCTATGGTTGGCTCTAAAAATAATCCACTTAAACTCGACCCCATTTTAAACTCATTAGCATATTCATTGTTCTTAAAGAAGTTAGTGTTTTTTATCCTGATGTAAAACTGGTCGTGCAGACTGGTGTCGATACGATAATCTTCACGGAAAACAGTATTATCATCCCAACGCAACGATGCATTTCCCTGAGCAAAGAGTATAACAGGAAATCCCGCTAGCAGAAATATTATCAGTATTTTAATGTATTTATAAAACACCCGGAGACGATTTGCAAAGAATAAAGAAAACAAAGATAGAACAAGAAATTACTGCTAAGGAAAGAAAAAAGTTAATTTTGCGCCCACATGAAAATCGGAAAAATAAATCTACCTGAAAACCCCGTGTTTCTGGCACCAATGGAGGATGTTACTGATCCCCCCTTTAGATTCCTATGCAAGAAATTCGGGGTCGACATGATGTATTCCGAGTTTGTTTCTTCAGATGCCCTTTCCAGGAACGTCAAAAAAACTAAAGAAAAAATGGAGATTCATCCGGGTGAGCATCCATTCGGCATACAGTTGTATGGGAAAAATATCCCTGCTATGATTGAATCAGCCAGGATAACGGAGGAATGGGAACCCGATCTTCTCGACCTCAACTTTGGCTGCCCGGTAAAAAAAGTTGCTATGAAGGGAGCCGGAGCAGGCATGCTCAGAGACGTCCCGCTACTTCTTAAAATGACCCGGGAAGTTGTCTGCGCAACTAAACTACCGGTAACTGTAAAGACTCGACTGGGCTGGGATGATGATAATAAAAATATTGTCGAACTGGCTCTGCGCCTTCAGGATACAGGAATTCAAGCACTAGCCATTCATGGAAGAACCAGAGCCCAGATGTACAGTGGTGAAGCCGACTGGGACCTCATCGGTGAAGTGAAAAATCATCCTAAAATTCATATCCCGATAATTGGGAACGGAGATATCGACTCCCCGCAAACAGCCAAAGCAATGTTCAATCGCTACGGGGTAGATGCAATAATGGTTGGCAGGGCCGCAATAGGACGCCCATGGCTATTCAGAGATATCAGACATTACCTGGATACAGGAGAAATTTTGCCACCGTTTAAAGTTAGCGAACAAGTGGATCTTATAACCGAACATATCAGGAAAGTACTGGAATTTAAAGAACCAAGAAGAGCTGTAATATCCATGCGTAGGTTTTTTGCTGTTTCTTTTAAAGGCCTTTTTAATTTCAGAGAAACAAGGATCAGGCTCCTGCAGGCAAGCGACCCGGATACAGTCTTTAGTATACTATCCGAAATAAAAGAAAAATGGGGGCATCAGGAACTCAACTCTGTGCCATCAAAAGAGGAAAAATAGCGCTTCCCTAAAATCCTAACCGGTATAATTGAAGCTATTACACCAATCATCGAAACCATTAAAGCTACAAGGACAAAATCCAGAACTTCCATCCGAACTGGGTAAATATCCGTGACATATGATCCTGATGAAGGAAATCTGATAATTCCAAAAGTAATCTGAGCCCAGCACAATAAACTGCCCAGTAATAATCCGGAGACAACACCTATAACCGTCATTAATATGCCCTCGGCAAGAAAAATATGCCGAATACGATTGGATCTGGCACCCATGCTCCTTAAAATATGCATGTCTTTCTTTTTCTCCAATAAAAGAAGAGTAAGCGATGAGACAATATTGAATGAGGCAATAATCAGAATAAATCCGAGAATCAAAAATATCGCCCACTTCTCAGATGCCATAACCTTATAAAAATATGCGTGCTGCTCATATCTATCCTTAACTTGAAACCCATTACCCAATTTGTCCCGAATTTCATTCTTAAAATCCTCCACCGACTCACCCTCCAGAACACTAATTTCAATAGCACTAACTTCATCCTTATATGCAAAAAGGCTGCGACAGAAATCAATAGGAATAATCACATATTTACTGTCATACTCCTGCTGAACAGAAAAAACGCCGGATGGAAACAGTATTTTATGACTAAATGCATTCATGGGGTTAACAAGAGAAGATTTTGTCCTTCGTGGAACATAAATATGCATCGGATTAATAAAATTCAGACCAATTGACAATTGATATGCTATCTCAGACCCCACCAGAGCCAGAGGACGGCCATCAGCCATTAGCCTAAACTCACCATCAATCAGGAGATTATCGATACTGCTGATGAGCTTGAAATTATCACTTACCCCCTTAAGGGTAACAGGACTTTGTCTTTCTCTATAGCTAACCAGAGCATTATCTTCCAGCACCTCACACCAAACAGCAAGAGAAGGATGATCCTGAAGCTCATGGAATACATCAACATCAGGAGAAAAAGCCTTGCCTTCAGTAAGAGTGATTTTTAAATCAGGATCAAAAGAGCTGAACATAGATTTTATGAGGCCGTCAATGCCATTGAAAACAGACAGAACCAGTATCAGGGCCATGGTCCCAATTCCAATTCCGGCCAAAGAAATCCAGGATATCACGTTGATAATATTTCGCGATTTTCTGGAAAAAAGATACCTTTTTGCAATGAAAAAGGGGAAATTCTTCATTTTAACAAATCATCAATTCGTTCGGCATAATCAATTGAATCATCAAGGAAAAATTTTATCTCAGGCACAATTCGCAGTTGCTTTCCCACAAGCTTACCCAACTCATACCTTAGAGTAACTGTATTGCTTCCAATCTTCTCCATAACATCCTCACTGCCCGCTGAAGGGAAAATACTCAAATAGATCTTGGCAAGCCCCAGATCAGGAGTTATCCTAACTACCGTAACCGAAATCATCACTCCCTGCCCATATTTAGGGCCGGCTGATCTTAAAATTTCAGACATATCCTTCAATATGAGCCGCGATACTTTCTGCTGTCGGGTCGATTCCATAACTCCAAATTTTAACTTCAATTATTACCTTCAAAAGTAATTCAAATTTATTTAAAAGGCTAAATAAGGCTTGAGGCTTGAGTAGAAGGAAGAGTATAAGGGTAGAGAATTAGAGTGAAAGCCTAAAAGGAGAGTTTCAATAAAATCAATCTTGCACCTTGTATCTTGTATCTTGCAACTTGATCTTGAGTCTGGTCGCTATTATTTTTTATCTTTGCGCCCAAATTGAAAAATCATTCCTGATCATGAAAGAAACGGTATTAAGTGGCATTAGATCAACAGGCAACCTACACCTGGGTAATTACTTCGGAGCATTAAAGAATTTTGTTAAGATGCAGCATGAGTATAATTGCTACTTCTTTGTAGCTGACCTTCACAGTCTAACCACCCATCCTCATCCTGATAATCTTCATGGAAATGTACGTAAGGTTATATCTGAATATCTGGCATGTGGAATCGATCCTGATGCTGCTACTTTGTATATTCAGAGTGATGTCCCTGAGATTTCAGAGCTTTATGTTCTTATGAATATGAATGCCTACATAGGTGAACTGGAAAGAACGACAACCTTTAAGGAAAAAATAAGAAAGCAACCAGAAAATGTGAATGCTGGTCTTCTCACATATCCTGTTTTGATGGCTACCGACATCTTGATTCACAAATCTAATAAAGTCCCAGTTGGAAAAGATCAGGAACAAAACCTGGAGATGGCACGTAAATTTGCCAAACGATTTAACCGCATTTATGATGTAGACTATTTCCCAGAGCCAATGGCCTTCAGCTTTACGGAAAATTTGGTGAAAATACCTGGTTTGGATGGTATGGGTAAAATGGGAAAATCAGAGGGAAATGCTATAAACCTGGTAGATGATGAAAAAGCCATCAGGAAAAAAGTGATGAAAGCTGTTACAGATGCTGGCCCCACTGAGCCTAATCAAACTCCTACCGAACCTATACAAAACTTATTCTCTTTACTCGAAGTAGTTGGTGAAAAAGCGACACTTGAGCATTTTAAAGAGAGATATGCTGCTTGTGACATAAGGTATGGTGAGCTGAAAAAGCAGTTGGCTGATGACATTGTGAAATTCACCGCTCCTATCCGCGAACGTATCCTAAGTATACATGACGATGATGCCTACTTAAGAAAAGTGACCAGGCAGGGTGCAGAAAAAGCCCGCGAAAGTGCCTCCAAAACACTTAGAGAAGTAAGGGAAATTATTGGATTCAGATCATT
>CAYUNU010000261.1:0-5595 GCA_964446195.1 uncultured Porphyromonadaceae bacterium
TAGGTTTATTGAATCAGCAGGCTTCTATTATATGATGCCAAAAACGCAAATAATGACCATTAGTGGATTCGAAGCAAGTGTTATTAATTATGGTGAATATGAAATGTCTGATATTAAGTTCAATGTAGAAATAAACAAGAACCATGTCGAACAATTTAATTGTTTTTCGGAGGCCATTCCTTACATGTATTTTGGAGAAGCAGCAGATACCCTTGTTATTGAAGAATCGTACACGCCGGTTGATTATGGACATTATGATATTTCATTTAGAATGATAGCTAATGAGGAAGATCAGGCTCCTTCCAATAACGAGCAGTCATATTTTTTCCACGTAACAGACAGTGTTTTTGCTCGCACTCCTGATGTGAGTGAAGTTGATGAAAGTCCGTGGCGCAACCTCTACCAATATACTCACGAAGGCGATATTATGGGGGTTGAGTTTAATCCAGTTACGGATTGTACTGCGAGTTCTATATCAGTCTATATTTCCCGTAGCAACCTGGATGTAGATTTTAAATTTATCCTGATGGAAATCAAAGAGGCTGAAGGTGATGTATTGGATATTGTGGAATTACTTGCCTCAGAAACAAGATGGGTCGATCAGGAAGTTCTTGATAACGGCTGGCTTACCCTCCCACTTGAACATGATGGGATAGGGGAGCTGCTTAAGGCTGGTAACAGATACTTGGCCGCTGTTCAATTCTGGACATATATCGAGGAAGACGATCTGAAAGACAGAGGAGATGCTTTTTATGTAGGTGCTACTCAGAGTTACCCATCTTCTTATGATAAACAATGGCTGTATGAAAGTTATACAGGACTTTGGACTCAAGGCTCCACAAATAGCAAAATGATACGGTTAAACATTGATAATCACGAAAATATTATCGACGGTATAAAAAAGACTAGCAATATAAATTACTTACAACAAAACTTCCCAAACCCATTTTCCAAACTAACACAAATTGATTATTCACTGGGTTGTGATGAATATGTAAGCATTGAAATTAAAGATATTAGCGGGCGGATAATTGAGATTTTAAATGAAGGAATTAAACCTGCTGGTAAACACTCAGTAGTTTTTTCAAGAAATGGTCTGGAAGCTGGGCTGTATTTTTACACACTGAAAGCTGGTGAAAAACAAACAACGAAAAGAATGACTATCCAATAAGGTATTTTGTAGAGACGCATATTAATGCGTCTCTACAAAATATAAATCTACTGACAAGCATCATTCGCTATGCCGGGAGTACCCAGGTCACCAGTGCTGTAAACAGATGTTGATATACACCACGATGATCCAAGAACAGCCTCAGCAGAAGTCATCAATAGAGGATTCAGACAAATGGAGTGGCCTGAGCTACTAGGAAAACCATCTGCACCATAATCGACAGAGAATATAATTTCCCCTGGATTGCCATCAACCTCCTCATCAAAAATAGTAAGTATTGCACCTGTATTCGATAGTGTAATCGAAGACCCATAAACATATTTATTCGTAACATCAGAAGCCTCAATAGTACGGCTCAAAACATAATACTCTCCTGGCCCTAAAACGATTGAATCACTAATTGTGTGCATATTCGTATCATCCCTTCCCAGAATTAGATTCTGGATATTTATTTGCTTATTCGAATTGTTGTAAATTTCAAACCATTCCCCCTCTGTGTCCGATAAGGCTGTAGGATCACTCATTATCTCTGTTATCAATAAGTCACCATATACTAAATCTCCCGATTGCAAACTGTCCTGCGAATCCGAAATCTCCACAACTTCTAAAATTACTTCAGTTGTATCTTGGATAATTAAAAAGCTGGCCATGCCCGATGAAATCGATGCGTTAACATTAACCTGATAATGACGATTCGATAAGGGAACCGGAATATTTCCAGTCAGGTTTTTACTGATAATAGTACCGTCAGGTTTTTGATAGGACAAATCTACGGAGATATCCAAAGGCGAGGTTTGAAAGTATCCTTTTCTTGTTTCATTTTCATCAAAAATAAGTGCTCCTGATTCAGAACTTACCGTAGTAGAATAACTTACAAAATTATTAATGATATTTTCAGAATATATCACAGACACAATAGTATTACTGAGGAAACAAGTTACTTCCACTGAGCTATGAGCATTACTACTTACAACAAAAACATCAGATGATCCATGATAGTATGGATTTTCAAACTCAGCAGGAAGATTATTATCAGAAAATGCCTCAACATAATATTCACCAATAGGCAAATCAATAGTATCTGGCATCCCAAGCACTGTCTCAAATGTCAACGCCAGAGTACCATCAGCCTGGTAAACCATAACTTTGAAATCATCAAGCAAGGGAATAGTTTTAAACTTTCCGCCTAATTCATCAATGTTAATTGACGCTCCAATGTCAATGTGGATTTTTCCAGTTTTTCCATTTGGTCCTGGAATATCTTTATTACAAGAAATAAAGATGGTAGTCATCATTACAATAACTGCATAGAATAATTTTTTCATTTTAAAACATTTATTAGTTAATACTTCGAATAAATGGAAGTTAAATCTCAGCTCTCTGTTATATTGAAAGTTCTTGTTTTCAGGATTTGAGTGTAACTTCCTTTAATACTATAGATGCAATATGCTAGAGGTATTGGAAAAGTTTTTTGACATTTTTTAAGACTTTTCTCTTCATTTAATGCACTAACATCTTTTAGCTAATGATATCTTTACTTCAAATACCCTATAGCCCTATGAAATACATATATATTACCCTTATCTCTCTCCTGTCGGTATTGTCAAGTGCACAAAATCAGGATTTAGCAATTGATCAAATCCTCGGTGATCTGTCTTATAGAAACGTAGGACCCGGACGAGGCGGGCGTGTAACGGCAGTTGCAGGTGTCGAATCCAGACCAAATGAATTCTATATGGGAGCTACCGGAGGTGGCGTTTGGAAAACAATTGACTATGGCGAATCATGGATTAACATCTCAGATGGATACTTTTCAACAGGGTCAATTGGGGCTATCAGAGTATCTGAAAGTAATCCTGATGTAATTTATGTTGGAACAGGTTCTGATGGGATACGTAGTAATGTGATAATAGGTAAAGGAGTTTATCGATCAGATGATGCCGGCTCGAGTTGGGAATTTATTGGACTAGAGGATGCTGGTCAAATTGGGGCAGTAATTATCGACCCACAAAACTCCGATATTTGCTATGTTGCAGCTATTGGAAATCCTTTCGGCCCAAATGATATGCGTGGTGTTTATAAAACCATTGATGGTGGAAATAATTGGGAAAAAGTACTATTCATATCAAATAAAACCGGGGCAGTTGACCTGGAATTTTGTCCTGATAATTCAAATATACTGTATGCATCCGTTTGGACAGCTGAGCGCAAACCATGGACCATAATTTCTGGTTCAGATGAAGGTGGTGTGTATAAGAGCACAGATAGGGGAGGCAGCTGGAAAAAACTAAGTAGTGGCCTTCCTGAAGGAATTATCGGCAAAAGTGATCTCGCCGTTTGCAAATCAAATCCAGAAAACCTTTACGTCTTAATGGAGGCGGCTGATGGACAAAATGGCCTGTACTTCTCTGACAATTACGGTGAAAGCTTTGACTTGCTGAGTAATTATACATCGCTTCTCGATAGGCCATTCTACTATTGTAATGTGGATGTTGATCCTAATAACCCTGATATTATTTATGTTAATACCACTTCTTGCCATAAATCCATTGATAAAGGGAAAAGCTGGAACCGATTCTCTACTCCTCATGGTGATAATCATGATATGTGGATAAATCCCGGCGATTCACATCTATTTATCCAATCAAACGATGGGGGAGCAAATGTTACAAAGAATGGTGGCAAAACATGGTCTACACAAAGCAATCAACCAACGGCTGAGCTATATCAGGTTAATATTGATGACCAATACCCCTACTGGTTATATGCAGGACAACAAGACAATTCAACCTTAGCCATCCCATCCAATAGCAGAGCATCCTCGAGGAGAGGAGCTGTAAATTTCATTTCAGTTGGAGGTTGTGAAACAGGCCCTGCAGTTCCAAAACCCGGTAACCATAATATAGTATATTCCAATTGTAAAGGAAGATTTGGTACTTATAACAAGCTAACTGGTTCGGAAAAACAATATTATGTTGGTGCAGCTAATATGTATGGACATAATCCCGCCGATTTAAAATACCGTTTCCAAAGAGTAGCTCCAATATATGTTTCTCCACATAACCCTGATGTCGTTTACCATGCATCTCAATACTTACACAAAACAATGGATGATGGTGCTACATGGGAAACAATATCTCCTGATTTAACTGCATTTGAGCCAGATAAACAAGTTATATCAGGAAGCCCAATAACCCGCGATATTACTGGTGAAGAATTTTACAGCACTATATATTCAATCAATGAATCACCTATAAAAGAGGGCGTCATATGGATTGGCTCAAATGATGGACCGGTGCATGTAACCGTAGATGGAGGTATAACTTGGAAGAACGTTACGCCTCCTGATTTGGCCCCCGGCGGAAGAGTGCAGACAATCGAAGCATCCCCTCATAATCCACCCAAAGCATATTTTTCTACTTACCGATATATGTTAAATGACTGGCATCCCTATATTTATAGGACTAGCGATTATGGGCTTACATGGAAATTACTAACAAGCGGTAACAACGGTATCCCCAATGATTTCCCAACTCGCGTTATACGCGAAGATCCTGATCGTGAAGGCCTTCTGTATGCCGGGACAGAGTTTGGCATGTTCATCTCTTTTGATGATGGTTTGAACTGGATGACCTTCCAGCAAAACCTCCCTGTAGTGCCAGTTACAGATATAAAAATCCACCAAAAAGATCTTGTGATGTCAACAATGGGACGTGGATTCTGGATCATGGAGAATATTAGCCCTCGGCATGAAATGACAGTTAAGGGGCTAAACAACATTCTCCTTTTTAAACCGCAAAACACATATCGATCAAATATTTCCAATGGCCTTTCTATTGATTATTACCTTCCTTTAAGCGAGGATGAAATAAATCTTGAGATTCAGGATCTATCAGGGAAAAGAATTAGCAACTTAAATGCCTCAAAAAGTAAAGGATTCCATCGTTTGAATTGGAACCTGTATGTAGAAGAGGAGGAAAGCTCAAACAACAGTAACAGCAGAAGACGGCCAACCGGGCCAAAGATTGTTCCAGGCGAGTATACTGTATTATTGAGAGTGGGAGAAACGATTCAGAAACAAAACTTTCTAATCCTTCCGGATCCTAGAATCCCTGAATCAGAAATGTCTCAAGCTGATTATCAGGACATGTATGATTTATGTATGGATGTTGCTAACTTACAGTCAAGTGCAAGGAAATTTCAAAATGAATTAGATGCTCTGATAAAAAAACAAGAGAGTAAAAAACAAAGAACTAAGGTTACTGAGAAGGTTGATGCTCTAAAAAATATTAGATCACAATTGCTTACAGATTCCGGGCCCTATCCACAACCAATGTTACTTAGCCAAATCAGCTATTTGAACTCTATGATATCAAGAGTTGACCAGAAGCCGGGTAATCATGCTTATATAAGGTTTGAAGAGC